>JAJBTP010000238.1 GCA_020860805.1 Tannerellaceae bacterium
GGATAAAGTATATAAAATACTGGTGAATCTGTTGAGTAATGCCTTTAAATTTACACCGGACGAGGGAGAAATAAAAGTTCATTTATCCATTCGTTCGTTTATGGACGATAAAGATGAACTGGTCATTCAGGTCATGGATACAGGAATAGGAATTGCACCGGAAGTACAGGAAAAGATTTTTGAACGTTTTTATCAGTCCATTGATCCTGAAAAAGAAAATTCCGGACAGGGTACCGGTATCGGGTTACACTTATGTAAGGAATTTGTGGCGTTACATGGAGGTTCGGTTTCTGTGGATAGTGAACCCGGTAAAGGTTCCGTTTTTACCGTAACACTACCTGTGCTGAAAGCGGAGCCCAATCCTGAGATAGTACTATCTCAGGATGCTTCTTTCATGAAAGAAGCATCCTTACCTGTAAACAAGAATAAAGAACCATCCCTTTCAGAAAGGGATGGTTCCTGCGCAGAGTATCCCACTATCCTGGTTATAGATGATAATACGGATTTCCGGAATTTTATGGTTTCCACCTTACAGGAAGAATACAATGTATTACAGGCACCGGAGGGAGGAACCGGGTGGGAAATACTTTTAAGTGAGATTCCGGATTTATTAATCTGTGATGTAATGATGCCTGGAATAAATGGGCTGGAACTTTGTAAACGTATTAAAACAGATATGCGGACCTCTCATATCCCTGTGATTTTATTGACAGCCAAATCTGCCGAAGAAAGTAAACTGGAAGGCTTTGAAGCTGGTGCAGATGATTACATCTGTAAGCCTTTTAATATGGATACGCTTCTTTTGAAAATTAAACGTTTAATGGATTTAAAAGCACAAATGCAAAAGCATATTATCCAGTTTTCCCAAAATGGCATCCGGCTATCGGATGTAAATATGAATTCGTTGGATGAAGAACTCATAAAGAAAGCCGTGGCTTATATTGAAGAATATCTGTCCGACCCTCAGTTGTCTGTGGAAAAAATCAGTCGTGAGATGGGGATGAGCCGGGTTAGTTTTTATAAAAAAACATTAGCTATGACTGGTAAGTCACCTGTGGAACTTATCCGTATGATTCGTATTAAAAAGGCCGGTAAAATTCTGGAAAAGACCCGTATGCGGGTAAGTGAAGTAATGATTGAGGTTGGTATCAATGATGTTAAATTATTCCGTAAATATTTTAAAGAAGAATTTGGCGTGCTTCCTTCGGACTATCAGGGGAATAAAAAAGAGGATGCACCGGATTGATCAAATAGTAAAAACCATAGTATCGTATGAAAAGAGCATGGATAGTATTCTTTTTTTAGTAGGCGGGTTGAGTAATCCTCTTTGGATACATGCGCAGAAGTTAGTTGAATCTGTGCCGGCGGAAAAATACCGGTGGCAGAATGTCCGGATTACCGGAGGTGGCTTTGTAGATGGGATTGTTTTTCATCCCACAGTTCCTCATGTCCGTTATTGCCGGACAGATATGGGAGGCGCTTACCGCTGGGATGAGGCTGGTTCCTGTTGGATACCTTTGTTGGATTGGTTACCGGCAGCCGAAGCCAATTTAATGGGAATTGAAAGTTTAGCATTGGACCCGCAGGATCCGGAAACGGTTTATCTGGTTTGTGGTACTTCTACACGGGGGCCGGATGGAGCTATCCTGTATTCCCGGGATGCCGGGCAAACTTTTAGGCGGGTAGATATGTCCTTTGGTATGGGAGGAAATGAAAACGGCAGAGGAAATGGTGAGCGAATGATGGTTGACCCCGTTAACAGCCATATTATTTACCTGGGTACCCGTGATGCAGGACTTTGGAGAAGTCACACACAGGGCATCGATTGGGAACAGGTTTCCGGTTTTCCGGATATAACAGAACAATTCCCGGATAGTCTCTCTTTCAGAGACCGCTTCCGGCTCTCAGGTTCCGGTATTGTTTTTGTCCTTTTTGATTCTTCCACAGGAATACCGGAAAAAGGATGTTCTACTATCTATGCCGGTGTTTCCCTGATGGACAGGGAAAATCTTTTTGTCAGCCGGGATAGCGGAGTAACCTGGGAACCTGTTTCCGGGCATCCCACAGCATACCGTCCGTTGCAGGCTACATTAACAAAAGATGGTTATTTCTACATCGTGTATGGGACTAATCCCGGGCCTTTACCTATGGAAAACGGAGCCGTTTGGAAGTACAACACCCGTACCGGTGAATGGAAAGATATCTCTCCGGTATGTCCTGCACCGGAACAAGGAGAAGCATTCGGATATGCCTCCGTTGCTGTAGATCCGGGAAATTCAAAACATGTATTAGTCAGTACATTTGGCCGTCCGGTACCGGGAAAACACACGGAAGATGATATTTTTAGAAGTACGGATGGCGGAGTAACCTGGCAATCTGTTTTTTCCGGCAAAGTAGAAATGGATTATTCAAAAACACCTTATACGGAGTTTACTCCGTTACACTGGATGTTTGATATAGAGATAGACCCTTTTAATCCGGATCATGTGTTGTTTACTGCTGGTTATGGTGGTTGGGAAACCTATAACTTAAGCGATATGGATAAAGAGTTACCGGTAAAATGGGAAATTATGAGTACAGGAATTGAGGAAACGGTACCTTTAGAGTTGTATAGTCCTGTAAAAGGCCCCCATTTAATTTCTGCCATAGGTGATTATGGTGGTTTTACCCACTGGAATCCTGAGCATCCCGAACCATCCGGGAGTCATACATCTCCTTATTATGCCAATACAAACGGAGTGACAGGAAGTGACCTCTATCCGGAAGTTGTGGTGAGAGTAGGAACCGTCTCAGCACATCATCCGGAAGGAAAACCGTTAGCCTGGTCTGAAGATGGGGAAATAACCTGGCAGGAACCTGCCTCTATTCCTTTTGAGGAAGCACGGAATGGACATATTGTTGTTTCAGCCGATGCTAAAATCTGGGTCTGGACACCGGAAAGAGGGGCTGTTTATTATACCGGGAATCAGGGAACCACCTGGAACCAAAGTCTGGGAATACCTGAAAATATGCGGGTTGTAGCGGACCGGCTAAATTCTTCCCGTTTCTATGCAATAGATATTCTGAACGGGATGTTATATGAAAGCCGGGATGGAGGAATGACTTTTGAAAGTCAGGAGATTCTATTATTACAGCAGAAAAAGAATAGTAGCAGGTTGCGGGGTGACAGACGGGGCGGACAGGACCGGATATATGCAACCCCCGGGATAGAAGGTGAGTTATGGGTAGCAGCATATGATGGTTTATATCATTTTACTCCGGATAAAGGGTGGACATCCAAAGATAAAGTCCATACACTCTATGCATTCGGTTTTGGCCGGCCGGCTGAAGCAGAAGGTTATCCGGCTATGTATATAGTAGGTGTTGTCAATGGTACATACGACTTTTTCCGATCGGACGACAAAGCGGTAACCTGGATTCGTATCAATGACGATATGCACCAGTATGGTTCGGTACTCCATATAACAGGTGATCCCAAAAAATACGGACGCGTATACATAGGCACACACGGACGTGGTATTTTGTACGGTGACCCGGAA
>JAJBTP010000605.1 GCA_020860805.1 Tannerellaceae bacterium
CATCCTGAAAGTGCTATTGAAGCAATGAAAGACAACATTATTGCAAGTGCAAACGCCTTATTCAAGAATTTCATATTATTTCCTTTCTATTTCATGTCATCATGTTAGGAATAAAGGTTGCAATCGACGGGAAGAAACATAGAATCAAAATACCAAGTGCAAGCACAAGGACATACGGCATTGCGCCTTTTATGATTGTACCCATTTCTACTCCAACATTCAGTTTTAACGTAAATAGGTTATTACCAACTGGAGGCGTAATTGCAGCAACCTCAACTCAAATTTTTGATAAGATACCTAACCAGATTGGATCAAAGCCAAGCGCAGTCAGAGGAGCAAAAACAAACGGAATGGTCAAACTAATCATTGCCGTGACATTCATAATACAACCAAGGAAAAACCACAAGACAATCATAGCACCCATTATTATCCATCGATTTACCTCCCAAGTACCAATCACTTCGGCCATTGCGGAAGCTACTCCTATTCTGGAAATTACGTTTGTCAAACATGCTGAAGCAGCTAAAATAAGAATCATTGCGCTACTTACGCGAATTGTACGAACTGCAGCATTTTCAATTAGCTCCCTGGTTAGTTTCCCCTTTAATACAACTAAAATGAAAGAAACAACAACCCCAATGCCGGCGCATTCTTGCGCAGTAGCAACACCTGTATACATACAAACAAGTAAAATCGCAATAAGGAGGATTGCTGGTCCAGCCTTTACTATATCTTGCCAAAATGTTGTATTAAACTCTTCTTCATAGCAATCAGCTTCAGGAGCTGAAAGCTCGGATGATAAATTGCTTCCAACCAATCTTTTGTGACGTGCAGGCGCGCCAACCAGTGTTGGATTGATACTTGCACGAACAACACACATAACGCACATCAAGGCAGCCAGCATTAATCCTGGGAGCAAACCAGCCATTAAGAGCTTAACAATAGAAGTACCAGTTAATGAGCCATACATTATCAAAGTTATACTCGGTGGAATCATAACACCCAATGTTCCACCACCAGCTGGACATCCAATTGCAAAATCTGGCCGATAACCACGCTTGACCATCTCCTTGTAAGAAATTACGCCAATTGTTGCAGCTGTTGCAGGAGATGACCCGCAAAGAGCAGCAAACACTGTACATGCAAGGATCGTTGCCATGGCCAACCCAGCTCGAACTTTGCGTAGTAATTTTGCAAGAACATAATAAATATCTTCAGCAATGCCTCCCCGTGTAATAAGTTCAGCCATTAACACAAACATTGGTATTAACATATTATCTGTGGAAATTGCCGATTTATATACCACCGTTCCAAGTGTCAAAAGATATTTAGGGCCAAGCCATAGTAAAGTAGCACTTACTGCTGTAAAGCCCATGCATGTCGCTATAGGACCACCGATTGCGACGGAAATCAGCAAAATAGCGAGTAGTATCAATAGTTTTATAACCATGCTGTTCTTCCTTTCATCCGTCGTTAATTGGTAACATATGTATCATCGTCCGTAAACAGCGTTAATATAATTAGCAAGATTGTAATTGCCAAAATAACACAGCCAAGAACAATAAATGCATAAATCAACCATTGAGGTAGTGGCAACGCAGATTCGGTTACGCTATTAATGCTAAAGGCATGTACACCCATCGTCCACGCCCCCCTCGCTAAGAAAAATACATAGAACAAAGCTTGCAAATAACCAAAAAGTGCTAATGTCCTAACAGGTACACGATGAAGGCGAGGTGGTGTATGGCGATCAATGAATCGTCTGAGGATGTCTACTCCCACCAATCCGTTAGTTTGTAATGTGCTTCCAAAGCAGAGAAACATACTAAAGCAAAACATATATTCAGCAATTGGCGTAACAAATGAGAATGGATGGCGAAAGAAATAACGTGAAACGGCGTTAAACGCGTACAGGCACGCAACTACAAAAACCAAACTACCTCCTATAATTGCAAGTTTCCGATTAAATTCGTAATACCATCGAGGATATCGGTATTTTTTAATTCTGAATTTCAGTGTGAACACCACCTTTCATAAAATAATGGTCAGTAATTATTTGTTCTCTTACTCAAGCATTTAAAAATTTCCCTTAATCATCTCCTATACATTCGCTCCTCAATTTTAAATTACATTTATTTGCTATTTTACATTTTGCATAGTGGTACAGGCAATTAGCCATTTATCATCTCCTTTTCATCAAGTCTGTGTAGAACCATGTATGTTTTCAAACCACCTCCTTCTTCCTGTTTTTCTAATTCTAACAAGATTCAGCGAAAATGTAAATTCTATGTTGTTAAATGAGTGATAGAGAAATTCTATATTCTTTCGATTTTATGGTCATTTTCACCAATTCCCACTTTTAACTTTTCTTCGTTAAAGAGAAAAATTGAATGATAGAAATTTTTTATCGTCGTTCCGCGTTCGTAATAGATTGCAAGATCAACATCTTGCTTTTTGTGATAGAATCTTGTATAATGAACATAAAGACATGATGGTAGAATTTTAATCATATCTTAAGCAAGATGCACAATTGTCGTAGCGTACAGGTTAACAGTCGGGGATAAAAGTATGCAACTATATCAAATGCAATATTTCATTACACTCAGTAAGGTTCGGAATTTTTCAAATGCTGCAAAAATGCTATATTTAACACCGCCTGCATTGAGTATTGCAATAAAAAAGTTAGAAACCGAACTTGGCGTTATACTTATCAATCGTGAAAAACGTACTTTCGCTCTAACTGAAGCCGGCGAAGTGTTTTTAAGTGCTGCACAATGTATTTTGAAAAACGTTGAAGAATTACATCACGATCTGGCCTCACTGGAAAATGCTGTACAACTTGTAACCATTGCTGCTTTACATACAGTTTGTTCAGACCCTTTTTTTAAGACAATTTCTGAATTCTCGGAATATTACCCAAACACACAAGTTAATATTAGACGTTGCAACAGCGGCCAATCTGTTTATGCTTTCGTTAAGGACAATCCTGGTTGTTTTGGGATTGCTCCTAAAATGTCAGCACATGAAAATAGAATAGATTGTCAGCATTGTTGTTCTGTAGAATATGGCCTTTTCTTTCCGCATTCTTACACCAATATCTTTAGTTCTACCATTACAGCACAAGAATTATCTGTTTGTCCGGTCGGAATCATCAACGCGTCTGAAGATTTGCTTTGGAATTTGCATTCAGATTTTCCTTCTCTAGAAGCTGCCATTCATCCTTCTAACATTGTCGTCTTACATCCAGAAAGTGCAAAGCGGATTGTAGAAGCTGGCTTGGGAACGGCCATTCTCCCCTTGAATTTGGAAGATAATCGTTTTGACCTTGTGGTTAGGAGATTTTCACCTCGTATGATTTTTCAATATGAATATATATGGTGCAAAGGCACACCTCTCCTCCCCCAACAAAGGCAATTATTTGAGTTTCTTAATAATAATGTACCAAGTTTAAATGGAGATTAAAATGGACAACGTGCTTTCTTATATAAAATATTTTTATTTCGTTTGTGAGTATGGAGGGTTTCGG
>JAJBTP010000368.1 GCA_020860805.1 Tannerellaceae bacterium
TTATTACACACTTATGAAACAATAAACCACCTATAAGGTTCATTCCGGTTGACGTTCTTTTACATACATTCCACTCCATAAAACAAATACCGGCGATAAGAAGGGTTAGGTAGTTTTATTTTACAGGTAACAAAATTGGGGATTTTTCTTCGATTTTGATAGTTCTTTTTTATGCCAGAATTGGTCTGTTTGTAATATTTATTACAGAAATGAAAAGGTACACAGACCGTAAACCTACGGTTTGTATGCCCTATCTATACTTATTATAAACCAGACTCAGGCAATTGTTATTTCGGGATTCAGATAGACATCCTGGATAGCGTTTAATAATTCAATACCCTCTTTCATAGGGCGTTGAAAAGCTTTACGTCCGCTGATTAATCCGATTCCTCCGGCTCTCTTATTCACGACAGCTGTTACAACGGCTTCTTTTAAATCTGTTTCGCCCGGGGATTCACCTCCGGAATTAATTAATCCTACACGTCCCATATAGCAGTTGGCTACCTGGTAACGGCATAAATCAACGGGATGTTCGGTTGCCAGTTCGGTATACATGCGACGGTCCATTTTTCCGAAATTAATCGCCGTAAAGCCTCCGTTATTAACCGGTAGTTTCTGTTTGATAATATCCGCATGGATGGTTACGCCTAAATGATTGGCCTGTCCGGTCAGGTCGGCTACCGCATCATACGACTGGCCGTCTTTTTTAAAGGCTGAATTTCTTAAATAGCACCAGAGTACGGTAGCCATCCCTAATTCGTGGGCATACTCAAAGGCTTCGGCTATCTGCACCAACTGGTCACGGCTCTGTTCCGAACCGAAATAAATGGTAGCTCCTACGGCTACGGCTCCCATATTCCAGGCCTCCTGTACTGTGCCAAACAACACCTGGTTATAGGAATTGGGATAAGTCAGTAATTCATTATGGTTAATCTTTACCAGGAATGGTATTTTATGGGCATATTTACGGGCTACAATCCCTAATACTCCAAATGTGGATGCTACTGCATTACAACCTCCTTCCATAGCCAGCCGAACAATATTTTCAGGGTCGAAGTAAAGTGGATTGGCAGCAAAGGAAGCTCCGGCAGTATGTTCTATTCCCTGGTCGACCGGCAAAATAGAAAGATAGCCGGTATTTGCCAGTCTGCCATGGCCGAACAGGGCCTGTAAACTACGCAATACGGGTATGGAACGGTCGGATTGCATCCATATCTCATTGATTACCTCCGGAGAGGGATACTGTATTAAAGACTTATCAATCGTCTTACACCTGTGATTTAAGTAATAGTCACTTTCATTTCCTAATAAAGTAAGAATGTCTGATGTCTCCATAAAAATACTATTTTGTTTAAGTAAAACAACTCAGAATCAGAAATGTTTGGAGACAAAAGGTACTTATTTACCCCATCGTTGGTAAAGACGGTAAACGGCTGAAATAGCTACTCCAAACAGAACAGCAATCAGTACAATATATATAAAACGCAACCCAGTTGTACGGAAAGAAAGTTTCAGCAAAATAGTAGATAAAATGAAGCCGGAATTACGGATTACTTTATCAAAACCATCAGAGACATGATACATACATAATAACAACAACACTTCGGTAATAATCAGGGCATCAAAAAAGGCACTGAAAAAGACCCGGTTCATTCCTTTAAACAGGGAGAGTAAATCATCGAAATAGAGTTCTTCAAAATCTTTTAGTGCGCTTAAACTATACACCAGCAGGAAGAGGAATAAAAAGAGTAAAATAATCGAAATACCTCTTTTGACTATAATATAGTTATAATACCGGTTACTACTATAGGTTTCCGGTGTAGCCGGTTGTTTTTTATCATCCGTCAGACGATAGAAAAGAAGGAGAAACAGGAGAATAAGTATTAAAACTCCGAAAGCTATCACTACTCCGGACATATCCTGCCAGCCAAAATCAGGAGAATCAACCGGCAGATGAGCCAGTTTCTCAAATAATCCCCGTATGATAATCAGAGCTGCAATTTCATATTGTTTTCCCAGATAAATATTGATGGAATGCGGCAGGTAATAAACCAACAGGTAGACTTCATATAAAAGGATGATAGTAAAAGGAGTATAAATAGTGGAAACCACATTGGTTGTTTTTCCGGAACCGAAATATTCACCGACAGGCAGAAATCCCTGGTTTATCAGTAGTACCAGTACAAAGTGAACGACAAACATAATCAACGCAATGCCATAAACAGAATGCTCAACCTGTAACTTTCTTTTTTCTGATAAGAGTGAAGTATATATTTTATTAATTGTTGCGGTTATCATAGGATATCTTCTTCGGGTAAAAGTAACAACTTTAATAGTTAGTTAGTTCCTTCTACTTCATTCTTTTTCTGATTCCGGTACTGCTTGGGTGTCATTTGATGTTTGGCTGAGAATATCCGGAAAAAGTTTCCCCGGTTGGTATACCCTGTCTTAAAAATAATTTCATCAATCGAAAGGTTTGTGGATATCAACAATCGTTCAGCCATTTTGAGTTTCTGTTCTTTAATCAGGTCACTCGGTGTCTGCTCAGTAACTGATTTGATTCGCCGGTATAATTGCCGGGTACTGATACCCAGGGATGAACTGATTAATTCAACATTTAGTTCCGGATTACTGATGTTCTGGTCTATAATCATAATGATCCGGTCAAAGATTTCCTTATCGTCTTTATGTACTAACTGTCCTTTACTCATTTGATAAGAGCTAACCGCAGAACCGTAGTATTCTTTGAGGTTGTCTTTCTGATGAAGGAAACGTTCTACCAGCTTTTCCAGGTATTGTACATTAAACGGTTTGGTGATATACACATCAGCTCCTGATTCCCAGGCCTTTTACCTGTTCTTCTGCGTCTATCTTAGCCGATAAAAGAATTACCGGGATATGGCTTAATAATTTATTTCCTTTAATATAGCGGGTCAGGGAAATTCCATCCAGTTCCGGCATCATCACATCGGATATAACCAAATCCGGTTGATTGGCTTTGATGGCCTCTTCTACTTCCCGTGAATCTTGCAAAGGGATTGCATTGTATTTATCCACAAAGATTTCCGTAATAAACCAAAGCATAGAAGGGTCGTCCTCTACTATCATTAAAGTAGGTTTAGTCTGGTCGAAATCCGTTTCACAGGTATCTATTGTCAAAGGTTCTTCCTGAATAACCGGAATCGTATTTTCTGCAATAATGGGTAATTGTTCTTCTCCTTTCTGAAGGGGAGGTAACAGTACCCGGAAAGTTGTCCATCCGTTTACTTCACTATTAACTTCAATCTCACCTTCCAGCACATTTACCATACTGTGACAAATGGCCAGCCCTAAACCGTTACGGGAAGAGACTCCTTTTTTGGTTTCTACTTCAAAAGTATCCAGAATTCTATACCGGTCAAAGATTTCCGTTATCCGGTCTGCCGGAATACCTTTTCCGGTATTGGCTATCTCTATACTGATACCCCGTACATGTTGATTGAGTTCAACTGTTACATGCCCGTTATCCGGAGTATATTT
>JAJBTP010000292.1 GCA_020860805.1 Tannerellaceae bacterium
ATATCGTAGTAGGTGATTTCCGGCAAGCGATGCAAAATGAATTTGGCGGACATGGGGTCGGGTTTGTTCCTATTCATACCCCTGCTTCCCAATTCCGTCCTACCATCAATCAAAAAGTAAAAGGATGGGATAGTTATTCGTTGATGAAGCATAAAACAAAACCTTTTACTTTACCGGGTATGTTATATGAAGCATCCGGTGAAGAGGCTTCTTTAAGTTGCCATACGGTTAATTATTATCCCAACCTGAAACAGGCAAACAGTTTGAAAATTATTTATGAACAGAATCAGAAAACCTGTTTACATCTGACGTATAATGATTGTATAGATACAACCATTATTCAACTGCCTGCTTCTGATAAAATAACACAATATATTGTTAAGGATGATATTCAGGCTGCTCATATGAAGTTTACCCAGGCTACCGGTTTCCGTATGCTGGGGGTTGCTTTAGAAGATGAATCCGGAGTTATTGTAGATAATTTTTCTTTACGCGGTAATTCAGGTATGCTACTGGAACGTTTTGACCCGGACTATTGTGCTTCTTTTAATGAAATACGTCCGTATGATTTAATCATCCTGCAATATGGATTAAATATGGTAAGTGAAGAACAACTGAATTATAGTGCTTACCGGAACCGGATGGTAGAGGTCATTCATCATATCCGGAAATGTTTCCCGGATAGTGATTTATTATTGTTAGGGGTGTCTGACCGGGGACGGGTAGTAGATAGTAAATTTGAAACCATGCCTGCTGTACTGGGTATGTTGCATGCCCAACGACAAACTGCCAAACTGGCCGGTATTCCTTTCTGGAATACATTCGGGGCTATGGGTGGACAGAATAGTATGGTGAAATTTGTAGAGAAAGGATGGGCCAGTAAGGATTATACCCATTTAAGTTTCCGGGGTGGGCGCGAAGTTGCTCACGCTCTTTATAAAGCATTAATAATGGAAAAACAATTTTATGATGAAGCAGAAAAGTCAATCCATTAAGTTGTTTCTTTTTTTTAGCCTGTTTGTATCCTGTCTCTCTTTTACCAACCAGCCACAGGAAGAAAAAACAGATACGGTTCGTTCTTTTTCCATAGCTGATACGCTGCAATCACGGCTATCCTTTATAACGGATTCATTGTTAAGTATCTCAGACCCACAGGCAACATTAACTGATTTTGCTACCGGACTTATTCGTCTGAAAGAAAATAAAGATACGGTTCTCCGGATTGTTCATCTGGGAGATTCCCATATCCAGGCTGGTTTTTTAAGTGGCCGTACGATGCGTTTACTGCATAAAGAGTATGGAAATGCCGGAAGAGGATGGATAGCGCCTCTCAAATTAAATAAAACCAATGAGCCGTTTGACTATTTTATTCATTCCAATAGTAAAGAGTGGATTGCCGGACGCTGTGTACAGACTACCAAAAAATGTCCTGTTGGTTTAGGGGGTATCGGAATAGAAACCACTAACCAGGCCCTTACTTTTACTGTAGGGGTTACCCCACGTAACGGAGCCGGCTATGGTTTTAATGAAGTCCTGATGTACCGCTATGCACGTGCCTTACCTATGGAACCCACCGGATGGTTAAAAAATGCTGTAAATGTATCCTATGATAATTGTTTTACTGTATCCGGGGTTGCTGTGGATACATTCCGGATTGCCTGCCAGGCAGATACGTTATCTTTAAGAAGTCTGAGAACCGTACCTAATGTTCCTGCATTACCCGGAATGCCGGAAAGAAATCTGTATTATGGCTTTGAAATGCGTAATGGTGAACCAGGTATTCTATATCATTCAATTGGTATAAACGGTGCTATGTTTGTAAACTATTCGGATGAGAAGTACCTGCGCCAGTTAATCCTTTTAAAGCCGGATATTTTAATTGTATCCTTAGGTACTAATGAAACATTCGGCCGCCGTTTTAATGAAGAAGAATTTACAGGACAGGTACGGGATTTTGTACAGTTGGTAAAACACTATTTGCCGGATACACCTGTTCTGCTGACGACTCCTGCTGAGTGCTATAAATCAGTGGTTGTTAATAAGAAAAAGAATTATAACCGTAATCAGCAGACTGTTATTGCAGCCCGTAGTATTATAAAGGTTGCCAAAGAAAATGGTTTAGCTTACCGGGATTTATTTACGGCTACAGGGGGAATAAATTCCTGTGAAAACTGGTATAAGGGAAAATGGATGGGGGCAGATCGTATTCATTTTAACCAGCAGGGATATGAAGAACAGGGTATTCTTTTGTTTAAAGCGCTGAACCGATTGGAAAGGTCTTTAACAGAGAAAGAAGAAATACCGGTTGAAGAGGAGATAACAAATTAATATAAAACAAATAACAAACAGGCAAAAATAAGTAGTTGTCTATTTAGAGGATGCAAACTTTACTATCTATACTTACACCCTTGGCTTCTCTCTTTTCCGGATTATCAGGCGGGAAGGTATGGGAACTTTTACATTATATAGAAGATGAACCGATTCTGTTTACCAGCGGATTATTTCTTTTTCTGATTATTCCTTTTTTATTTATCTATATAAAGTTACGGAATCATACGCTTGCCCGTATTATTTATGTGACGTTGTTTTCTATCTATTTCTATTATAAGAGTAGTGGTGGCTATTTCTATTTATTAGTTAGTTGTAGCTACTTCTGATTTTCTTATCGGGCATTTTATAGATACTTCCTATTCACGTCTGCAAAAAAATGCTGGGTCACCCTGAGCCTGGTGATAAACCTGGGTATGTTAGGCTATTTTAAGTACTATAATTTTGTATTGAGTCTGATCGCACAATCCGGCCGCCGGATTGGTTATTTTCTGAATATAGAACAATTACAGGATATTTCTTTTGAACGGGTGGATATTTTTCTTCCGGTGGGAATTTCCTTTTTTACTTTTCAATCACTCAGCTATATTATTGATATTTACCGGGGACGTATTACTCCTTTGCACCGTTGGATTGATTATGTTTTTTATGTCTCTTTTTTCCCGCAGTTGGTAGCCGGTCCTATTGTCAGGGCGCGTGATTTTATTCCACAAATCTACAAAACGCCTACACTCTCCCGGAATGAGTTTGGCGAAGGGTTATTTTTAGTTATTTGTGGGTTGTTTAAGAAAGCGGTTATTTCGAACTATATCAGTGCTAATTTTGTAGACCGTATTTTTGATGCTCCTTTGCTTTACTCCGGGGTGGAGAATCTGATGGGAATTTATGGGTATGCCTTACAGATTTATTGTGACTTTTCCGGTTATTCGGATATGGCTATTGGGATTGCTTTATTACTGGGCTTCCGGTTTAATATAAACTTTGATTCACCTTACCAGTCTGCAACCATTACAGAATTCTGGCGCAGGTGGCATATTTCTCTCTCTTCCTGGTTAAAAGACTATCTGTATATTTCATTAGGAGGTAACCGGAAGGGTAAGATACGTACGTATGTTAATCTTTTTCTGACGATGCTATTAGGTGGCTTGTGGCACGGAGCTTCACTCCGGTTTATTTTATGGGGGCTATTC
>JAJBTP010000369.1 GCA_020860805.1 Tannerellaceae bacterium
TTCATTTTTTTCCTGAAATAGAGTCTGCACTGCTTTATCATGGTTACTTTTGGTATATTATTTATTTTTGCCGGATAAATCCTTTAATCGTTTATGAATATCTCCACTCCTATTCTAAAGAACACTTTCCGGATTAGTATCAGAATACTAACAGGCCTTTTAATTCTTACCCTTCTTTATTTTTTATTCACCCTTTTATTTTCAGTAATCCCGGTCCGTAGCGAAAAAAATCATCCGGAGGAAATTGATATGTATATTATGACCAACGGAGTACATACAGATTTTATTTTACCAGTCCAAACTTCGTCTATTAATTGGCGTACTATATTTATTCCGGAAGAAGGCGAAGTAATATCTCCTTCTTACCGCTATATAGCTATAGGTTGGGGAAATAAGGATTTCTATCTGAATACACCTACATGGGCTGATTTAAAATTAAGTACCGCCCTGCGTGCCGGCTTAGGGTTAGGCGAATCTCTTTATCATATCATATGGTTACGAAGTATATACGAAGAGGAAGATATAAGAAAGTTAACTATTTCTTATGAACAGTATCAACGGCTTATTAACTACATTCTTGCTGATTTAAAGACGCAGGAGGATGGGAAACCTGTACTCATTCAATCCAATATATATTATGGATCGGGAGATTATTTTTTATGAAGCCAAAAGGCGCTACTCCCTGTTTTTTACTTGTAACACATGGGTTAACAGCGGATTAAAAGCCATGGGACAAAAAGCTGCCTTATGGACTCCATTTCAGCAAGGTATATTCTATCATTATTAAAAAAGTTCTTCCTGCAAATGCAACAGAATTTTCAGCGGTAGCCTAAAAAGTATATTTCCATGAGCAGAATACAGGTATTACAATCCTATAAACTCCTTATTTCAACCTTATGGCAGAGGAGTGCCAACTGCATGTCACTACAGTGTCGGCCCGTTGGCAGAGCAGTGCCAATACGATGGCACTAATACGGCCTCAGCAGACTACAGGAGAGCTTTCTAAGAACACTTTTTAGAAGCCTATCAGTTGTTTTTCACGTTCTTCTCTTTCTATTTGAGATTGTTTGTTATTGGTTTTTACCTGACCCTTACGGAAACGGAGGCCTACATTCAACAAAATCATATTTTTATATACATCCTGGCGATGAATGGTACTTTCTTTATAAAAACCGGTATTCACCCATTTCTCCTGATCGCGGCGTACTCCTACATCTAAAGGTGGTACCCAGGACAACCGGATAGTCAGATTCTGCTTAGGAAACTGTTTTACGACATTCACATACCATCCATCGGAATTAATCATCTGATATCCCTGTAACATCATACTCCTTTCTAGCATACGGGTATAATTTACAGTAGCCCCTAAATGAATCTTCTGATTATAATAATCCAGTTCGGTGTCCATTAGAAAACCGGTATCTGCATGTTTAAGGGTTCCCAGGCTGGCTATATCCTTATATATGTACAGATTGGCTGAGAAATTAAGTGACCGGCCAATAGGTTGTTCCAAAGCTGTTCTCAGAATATACTGCTTCATATTTATATTTTCAAAAGTCCGGTAGAACTCCCCGTTCTCCTGCCTGTAGTAATCACTGATGCGTTCAGGTGTATATTTAAAAACCGGTGAAATAATCACTCTATCCCAAAAGGTTACCCGCATAGTTACAGTATGCCGTAAAGCTGACTTTAAATCCGGATTTCCCCGTTGGGTTAATATAGAATCTATTGCCGTATTTAAACTACTTAATTGATAGAGGGAAGGATAGCGAATATCCGTTATATAACCGGCATTCATATTTATCCAGGGATTTATCTTATAATTCATTTGCAGATAAGGCTGCCAGTTCCATCGTCCTGCATGTGATTGATTATTATCCGTATACAGATACTCAACACCTGTTCCGGCTTTCACCTGCAATTTTTCATCCGGAGTAAAGGAGACATAGGCAAATAATTTATTTCTTATTTCATCATAATCCAGAAATGTTTTACCTTCCGTATTCTTTGAAAGATAGTTCCGCCAGGCTCCCATATAACCGGAATTAAAAGAAAGTTTGGGTGAAAAGGTCCAGGTACCTTCCAGATTAAAAATTAATTGATTTTTATTTCCCCGGTACTCATTTTGTTGCTGGTATTTTGTTGCTCCCTGCTGACTAAAATGGTTATGAATATCCGTACTGTAATAATTATAAGATAAATCGCTATATAACTCAAAGGTTTCAGTAAACTTCCCTTTATAATAAAAAGTCCCTACGTAATTTTTCTCCTTTAAGTCATTAAGGGTTTGATTGTTGATTTTTTCATAAGAATTCTTTCCGGGAGCATATGTCCTGAAAGCAAAGATGTCTTCCGTTGAATTAGTATTATACTCATATCCTACCTCCGCCGAAAGAACATGATCCGGTTTTAACCGGTAATTAGTTCCGGCAGAGAACGCACCTCCCTGATACTTATATAAATTGTTCGGTTCACTTCCGGCGGAGTCATCTGTGATGAACGACAATAGATCTTTATATTCAACTTCTTTGCTGACCATTGTATTCCACCTGCTTCTTCCCCAACCCCCAAAACCGTAGATATTCCATTTATCTTTTGTATAGCTGAAGTTTAATGAGGGTTGTTCCATCATCACCCAATCATCCCCATTGTTGCCTCCTGCATTCATTATTAAAAAATTTGTCAGATTTAAGTCATAGCCCGTATAATCCTTCTTCAATTTGAAATTAATAATAGCACTATACCCTTCCGAAAGATAACGGCCTGTCGGCGCGTGTACTATTTCTATTTGCTGAATCCGGTCCGGAGAGATACTGCGTATGTATTCCTGGGATTGCTGTAATCCGTCAATCAGCAATAATACAGCCGTTTCTGTTCCTACTTTTATTTCCTGTGTCACAGGGTTAAACCGTACATCATGGATTTTATTGAGTAGTTCTACAGCCGTTGAGGTTCCTTCTCTCATTTTAGCAGTAACCTGATAACTATTCCGGTCTATTTGATAGGTTACCTCTCCGGCTGTTACGATAACATCCTCAATCAGCCGGCTATCCGGAGATAATATATATACTGCAGGTTCACTTACTTCCGGAACTACCTGCAAAGTACTATATCCTATATAACTGATACGAAGAGATACAGGTTGGTGAATAGATTCTATGGAAAAAGTTCCTTCATCATCTGTCACACCTACTTTAAGAATTTTATCCTCTTCATCCAGTAAACAGATGGTGGCATATACTAAAGGTTGAAAAGTAACACTGTCTTTAACTACCCCCTCTATTGTAACAGGTTCAGCCAGCACTTCAGGAATACGCTGCTGGTAGGTTGCTTTTATTTCCTGTTCAGACAGAAGCATAATATGATTACTGCTTATTTTATAACTTCCTCCAATCTGGTCAACCAGAAAGGAGAAAAGATTTTCCAGTGTCTCTTCCTGATCTGGTAATTTTACAACCTGTAAAGTATCTATATACGTATGATTAAATGCTATTGTATAAGAAGTTATC
>JAJBTP010000061.1 GCA_020860805.1 Tannerellaceae bacterium
CCATTGGTGGATGCTTTATAATAGTGGTAATAATGCTAACAGAATTTGGTATTTTTTTCATATTCGGCCACAAAAATAGATTATATTAAAATGAAAAGCAAATCGCAAATAGTATACATGCTTTTATAGTATAACAAATTATTCTTTCAAATAGTCGGCAATAGATAAAAAATTTCGCTCCAACAGATACATATTCCGGGCCATAAACGTAAAAAATGCGCCCCAGTCCTGTCGGCGGTGTATATCCAGTCCCTCTTTAGCTTTATAAATCCGGGCCACCTGCTTTCCGGTATCCCTGATATAACATAAATCCCAGATTAACCCCTCCGGAAAGTCTTTTTCCAATAATTCTTTATACCAGGTTAACTTTTCATACATTTCAAGGCGTTCATATTCCTGCCGGTGATTGACTTCCAATATTACATACGCACCCTGCCGGGTCGCATCAAATTTTAATTCAACCCCTTTTACTTTTGTATTATAAAGTATCCAGATTTTCTTTCTATGGCGTAATTCAGGCTGAACCTCACAAAACGCAGCAAAACTTTCCCAAAATTCCCGTTTCAGTTGCTTTAATTCATCTTTACTGTACATAATAGGTCGCTCATTTCATTCGCTTAGGAGTTATCGTTCGCTCTGCTCACTCAGAATTCAGAGAAGCTATCAGCCACTTTGTGGTCTGGAAGTAAAAGAAGTATATACTTTCTTCTTAACTTCTAATGAACGAAGTGAATGCTAACTTCTTTAAATCCTGAGTGAACGTAGCGAACGAGAACTCCTTTTTTAACGATAAATCTGGTCTTTCTTAACTTTTACTATTTTACCGAACGATGCCAGTTTGTTCAGGTCTATTTTCTTTGTATTTCCTACAATGACATATACCACCGGACGGCAACTGATATTTTTATCATAGAAACGAACCACATCTTCCATCTCCATCCGCTGCATGTATTCAATCAGTTTTTTATTGGGGTCTTCGGTATAGCCGTCATCCAGTAAAGAGGCCACTTTTTCCGGTATTCTACGGAAAGAAGGATAATTATTGACTGCATTATTGACGATGGTTTGTTTGACTGCCGGAATCCGTTCCGGCTTCAACAGCATCTTCCTGATTAGTGAATCCAATACGGTCAACGCATCAATCGTTTTATCAGACTGTGTAGACAGGAGGGTGGTCAATTCTGACGGTTTATCCTTATGCACCAATGGCAACTGTTTATAGCGGGCTGAAGTACGGTAGGCAAATGAACGGAATTCACGGATTTCCTGGAACATCAGTGAAGACATATCACCCCCGAAATAACCGGAAAATAACCGGGATGCAAACCGTTCTTCCTCTTCCGGCAACGCCTCTTCCTTTACATACCCATATACAA
Source organism: Tannerellaceae bacterium (assembly GCA_020860805.1). Taxonomy (GTDB): domain Bacteria; phylum Bacteroidota; class Bacteroidia; order Bacteroidales; family Tannerellaceae; genus UBA4116. Next base: position 1,377 of record JAJBTP010000061.1, read on the forward strand.
TACTCTGGGAAGCATCCGGCATATGATAAAGAAAAACAGTAGGCTCATTATAAACAGCCGTTTCTCTGTATACAGGTGCCTTCGATTTTTTACTGATTCTGTCTACCGGTAATTCATTCAGAACAACAGCCGTCACCTTGTCTTTATCCAGTGTACCACAATAATAAAAATTACATTCCACTTTCTGAACCTCACGGAATAAACGGATTAACTCCTCTCCTTTTAGCTTTTTAATTTCCTGAAGACTTAATTTAGTCAGGTAAGAAGATTTCTTACCAAATTTCATTTTCTCCAGTAAAGCAAGTGCCAGATGCTCGGTCGATTTATAAAATGCTTTACGCATTATTTTCTCTTCATCAACCAATTGTTTCAGTTTTTTGTCATCCGCTTTTGCCTCTTTCAAAAAAAGAAGAGACTAAATCTACCGTTTCCGTAAATTTAGCATCAAACCCACTCACCCGGATAGTAAACTGGTCATCGGAAACATCAAAAGACAAAGTACTACCCAACGATTGTAGTTTTCCACGGAACTGATCAAAAGAAAGTTGCTCGGTACCCAATAAAGGTAAATAGCCAACCAGTTGAACTAACATCGGTTTTTCTAACTTTCCGGTACCATACGCTAATTCAAATGTAAAAATATCATTTACCGGATTGGCGGTAACATACAGGTTTGCCAAAGGAGCCAGATTCGTTTTTACGGCATCTTTCCCCAAATCCAGAAAACGGGGAGTAATCTCTTTAACCGGCAACTGTTCCAGACTTTGAGCATATTCAGACACAGCTTCCATATTGCCCGGAATAATCGGTTTGAAATTAGGCTTGGGAAGATTATCTTTGGGATATTTTCCGGTCTTCTTATTTACATACAAATAGTTGTCTGTAAAATATTTTTGTGCAGTCCGGATAATATCTTCTTTAGTCAGGGAATCAATATGTTCTATCTCATTCACATACTCTTCCCAGGACTTCCCTTGTGAAAAAATGGTAACCATAGCCTCCGCACGGGAACTTATATCTTCCAGACGGGAAACATATTTACGCTTTTCTTCCAGTTTCAGGCTATTAAACATTTCATCTGTAAATTCTCCCTCTCTAATCCGGTTGATCTCTCTCCACAATAATTCTTTCGCTTTGGAACGCGTCTGGAATACCAGTTTCGGAATACCAATAACAGCCAGAATACCGGCTTCATTCAGATTCTCATTCACAGTCATCGCTGCCATCAATTTACGGTCTACCATCAGTTTATCCAGATAACCTGTACCGTTGGAGTTGTTGAGCAATCCCATGACAATGTTTAAGGCTACCTGGTCCGGATGGTTGGCTGGTACCCCCCCCCGGAAACCCATTCCGGCCACATTTACAATAGGAATAGGAAATTTTACAGTAAAGTTTTCCTCTCCCTCAAAAGGTTTGATTTCTATCTTATCTCTTTCTGGTACCTCACCGGAACGAATCCACGAAAACGTCTTTTCCAGAACAGGCAGTACTTCTTCCGTATCAAAATCACCGGAAAGAATCACTCCCATATTGGAAGCGACATAATATTCTTCAAAGAATTTACGCATATCTGAAAGCCGGGGATTTTTCAGGCTTTCCGTACTGCCCAATATCGGATATGCATAGGGATGAGGCAGGAAATACCGCTCCATCAACTTATCCACAGCATCCCGCCCGATAAAATCATGATACATATTCTTTTCCTCATACACCGTTTCCAGTTCGCTCTGGAACATACGGAATACCGGGTTAATCAGCCGCTCACTGTTCAACTCCGCCCATTGCGCAAAATATTGCGGAGAAAAAGTATTCATATACACAGTATAATCATATGAAGTACCTGCGTTTAACTGCGTACCTCCATATTGTGAAATAAGCCGGTTGAATTCATTGGGAATCACATATTCAGCGGCCTTTATACTTAATTCATTTATTTCCTGTTGTATTTCCTGGCACAATTTGGGCTGTTGAGTCTCTGCCAGCCTATCGTAGCACGCAGCAATGGAATCCAGATAGACCTTTTCCTTTTCATAATCTATTGTTCCAATCTTTGCTGTTCCTTTAAACATCATATGTTCAAAGTAATGCGCGATACCCGTATTAGGCGAATCTGGCGCACCCGCTTGTAC
>JAJBTP010000603.1 GCA_020860805.1 Tannerellaceae bacterium
GTTAGAATGTGACATTTACACCAAATGAGAAAGCACGTGTAAGAGGATATAAATTTACCTGTGCTATTTCAGGATCAAATCCATCTAATAACTTAGAATATTCCCACAAATTTTCGGCATTAAAGTAAAGCCGGGCTTTTGTAATTTTTGCTTTACTTGAATATTTATACGGGATAGTGTAACCCAACTGTAATTGTTTCAAGCGAATATAGGCTGCATTCTGGAGGAATTGAGTCTGTTTTTCATGTACAGCACTTCCTCCGTCAAAACGGGCCCTTGGGAAAAATGCATCTGTATTATCTTCTCTCCAATAATCAAAATTCATTTGTTGTGGGACTGACCATTCACTGCTATAATGGTTTAAATAGAAACTATTATCTGCTACTATTTTCCGTTTTAATACGCCCTGGAAAAAGACAGAAAAGTCAATTCCACGCCATTCAGAGGAACCCATCAACGTGAAATAATAACGTGATAAATTATTTCCTATGATTTTCTGATCACCCGGGTCATCTACCGTATTGGAACCTTTCGTAATTTTCTTATTTCCATCCAGATCGGCGAATTTGATATCACCGGCTTTTGCACTATAGCCTACTACGCTTGATTGATCCCATGCGGCTGCTTCTTCATCAGTTTTAAAATAACCTTCTGTTTCAAATCCCCATATTTCACCAATCCGCATTCCTTCATAGAAATTCTCAGACAACGATTTGGTCGGATTATCATATTTGGTTACCCATCCAATCTGTTCTGATACAGCTGCCATAAACTGATAGTTGAAACCGTTTCTTAACAGATGCTTCCAGTTTAATTGTAATTCCCACCCCCCCCCGGTAACGTAAATTTGCCGCATTGGTGCGAGGTTCACTTGCACCCAGTACACCGGGTAGTTTCTGAGATTTGGTCATAAGGTCTTTAATGTCTTTTTGGAATATTTCGACTGTACCGGTAAGCCTGTTATCCAGCAATCCGAAATCTACCCCCACATTCCAGTCGGTCACTTTTTCCCATGTAAGCTGTGGGCTTACCAGCGAAGGGGCTTCTACTCTCATCTCTTTAACCCCATTAAATAAGTAGTTTATTTGTCCTGTTCCATAGGAACTGATAGTAGGATAACTTCCGTATACTCCCTGATCGCCCAGAGAACCGTAAGAAGCTCTGAGTTTAAAAGTATTGACATAATATTTAACAGGTTTCCAGAAATTTTCATCCGATATTTTCCAGGCAGCAGAAAAAGAGGGGAAGTAGGCAAAACGTTGATTTTTAGGATAACGTGAAGAGGCATCATAACGTCCTAAAACTGCAAAAAGATATCTGTCTTTCAGGTCGTAATTCAGACGGAAGAATGTTCCCCGGGTAGTCCACTCCTCCTGTGCATCGGTAGTAGTCCTGTCGCCGGTTGCCAACTCCAAAAAAGGAATGTCATTACTCATCAGATTCGTACGGCTTAAACCTACTTCTTTCAGAATATAACTTTCCTGGTTAAAACCAACCATGATCTTAAATGCGTGAATCTCATTTATCTTTTTCTCGTAAGTTGCAAAAATATTTAGTATATTATTCTGGTCCTCAGACTTATCATAACTTACAGCATTAGGGGTTGTATGCGGAAAAAGCGCACCCACTCCGGCTGCATCATAATCATAATATTCTCTCCGGTAATTTTTAAATCCCCAGTTAAAGTATCTGTATGTATAATCCATATCAATACTCAGGCCTGCTATAGGCGTGGGTTTCACATATCCCCGGGCCATTATATCATGCATACGGTAGTTAGCACTTCCTCCCAAGGACTGCCAGGCTACCGGATTGGTAAACGAGCCATCACCGGAATTTCCTGAGAAATTACCATCCGGATGATACAGGGGCATTAACGGCCGGCTATCCTGTGCCACAATATTGGCAAGTGCCATACCTCCATGCTTATTTTGCCCGCCGGTTGTCCGGTCACTGATAGATAAAGTAGTTTGAAGCCCTACCTGAATCATATTCGAAACTTTATAACGTACATTTTGCATTACATTATACCGGTCATAATTTTCATCCGCCCACCTGGAAATACCTTTCTGATTAAAATAACCGGCAGAAGCATAATAGGTGGCGTTTTCACTACCTCCTACCACACTTACATTATATTGTTGCATCGGATAACTGCTCTTATTTAATTCTTTATACCAGTCTGTATTCCCTGCATAGCGCCAGGTACTGGCTGCATCCTGGGAATGATTAAATACAGGTAAATTATTAACCGGATCATTGTAATAAGCACGAACATGCTGCATGGTTTCTTCATCAAAATAGGGAGACCCATTGGTTGTCATATTGGCATCATTCATCCACTGGGTGTATTCCAGGGAATTCATTCCTTTGGGCTTGACTGTAGGTGTATTAATAGCATAATTTGCTGTAAAAGTAACCTGTGGTTTTCTATTGATAAATCCGGTTTTTGTAGTAATCAAAATGACTCCATACGCTGCTCTCGAACCATAAATAGCTGCTGAGGCTGCATCTTTTAGTACGGTAACTTCTTTTATATCGTTAGGATTTAGAATAGTAGGATCCATTTCTACTCCATCTATCAGTACCAAAGCAGAGGCTTGCCCTTCCAGATTCGAGACCCCACGTATATTAAATTTGGCTTCTGAACCCGGGGCACCATTACTAAAAGATACATATAATCCGGGTATCACTCCCTGCAATCCTGCTCCTACACTGGTTAAAGGACGGTCTTCCAACACTTCGGAAGAGACTGTGGATACGGCTCCTGTTAAATTCGCTTTTTTCTGGGTACCGTAACCCACTACAACTACTTCCTCTAATCGTTGGGTATCTTCCTGTAATATAATCTCTATATTTTTATTACTCCCAACATTTACTTCCATGGATATATAACCTATATACGAAACGACCAGAATGGTATTGGGCGCTACTTCCAGACTAAAGTTTCCATCAATATCTGTAATCGTACCTTTGATGGTATTCTTTTCATATACATTTGCTCCGATAACAGGCTCACCTGATTCATCTACAATCCGGCCGTTGATTTTATCTTTTTGTTGAGTAGGAGCCGGGGTATTTACTTTATACAAAATAATGTGATTGCCTTCCATCCGGTAAGCGATTCCGGAATTTTTTAAAATTTCATTCAGTAGATTATTAACCAGTTTATTACTGGCATGCACAGAGACTTTCTGATTTACTTCTACTTCGTTATTATATACAAATAAATAATCTGTCTGTGCTTCTATATCACTTAATACTTCTTCTAAAACAACATTGGTTTTATCAATGCTTATCCGTACGTTTTGAATAGTAGCTTCACCTGCATAGGAACAGATTATACAAAAAGTTAACAACAGTATGGTCAACCGGATTATTCTATTCATTTTATGGAGTTCCATATAGGGCAAATTAACTCCGATAACAGTTTTGTTCTTCATACTCTTATTCGATTTAAGTTTAAAGCTTTAAAGTTAGTATCACTGATAACTAAGC
>JAJBTP010000379.1 GCA_020860805.1 Tannerellaceae bacterium
AAATTACTCATATAGCCATCGTAAATGGTAGAGGGTTCGAAAGGATTCATCAGTATGAAGGAGAAAAATTTGAACACGGAGTTTTACCTGTAAGACGACAAAAGTAATGTTAGTATATAGTGGAATATTTATTCTTATAATAACGGGGTATGCCTTTATAAACTGCATATCTCCCTGTTTTAATCAAACAGAGAAAATAGGTTTGTCTTTTCCTGCTGGGTTAGCTGTTCAGACTTTTTTGATGTTACTTCTGGATATGTTATACATACCTTTTACTAAAACCAGTTTATTCTCTTTGCAACTACTCACACTGGTGGGATGCAGTATGTATCTGTTTAAAACGGGTATTTATAAAACTGTTTTTTCTTTTTCATACCGGAAAATGGGTAAAGGTATTAACCTGGTATGGCTTCTGTTCCTGGTAGGAATTGTTTATATAGAATACATGAACTTTGCAAAATGTATTTATTTTCCTCCCGTTGATAGGGATAGCCTGGCGGCATTTGAAACAATTGGGTATGTAACTGCACAGGAACAAACATTCAAACATAATATTTTGTATAATAGTGGATACAACATACATGTACATGGACCGGGAAGTTACATATCGTATACTCCTATGGTAATGTTGAGTTATGCATATGTATATGTATTAGGTGCTGTAAATTCAAAGTTGATTAATGCTTTAATTTATGTCTTTTTTCTGATTACTATTTATGGTTGCGGAAAAAGGTTAACAACTAAGACAGGGACAATTATGGCTACTTTCTTTATATTGTTAACTCCTGAAATGCTTACATTTTCTTCCTTATCTACTACGAATGTAATTCAGGCTGTATATGTGGGACCTGCTGTATTATATAGTATTTTGTGGTTTAGGAAAAGACAGAGGAAAGACTTGTATATGGCAGCCTTTTTAATGGCTTGTAATCTTTGGAGCCGTGCTGAAGGAATTGTGTTTATAGGTGCAGTGGTTTGTTTGCTGGCAACAGATAGTATCCGGAAAAAAGCTGGAAAGAATTTTTGATATTTACTTCTGTATCTATCTTTCCATTATGTGTCTGGTTTATTTTTTCCGGAATATACGGGTTACATTCGGAAAATGTGGTAATCACTAAACCTTTTTGGGATGTTGAAAAAATAACTCAGATAAGGCAAACAATTGGTCGGTTAACAACTATCTCAAGTTATTATGGATGGAGTGTGTATGCGTTATTGATTGGCTTTATAACTAATTTGTGGTTTTTAATAAAAAGCAGGGATAATCTGAACTTTCTTTGTATCATTCTGCTTTCTTTAGTGTTTTATATGTTGATTTTATATCAGATTGAATATAAATGGGATTCTTTAATGAATGTTTTAACTCATTCTGCAAAACGTTTTCTTTTTTTGTTTTATACCTTTAGTCTGGTTTTATTTATTTACCAATCAGGCTCCGGTATTTGTTTTAAGAAAAATGGACCGTTTCCTTGAATTTAAAAGATGAAAAAATGGGTACAATTTTATTTGATTCAATCGTTTTCGGACCTATTATAAGCAGACGTTTAGGTGTTTCATTAGGAATTAATCTCCTTCCTCCTGATGGAAAGCTTTGTTCTTTTAATTGCATTTATTGTGAATGTGGTTTAAATGAACAACGGCGTACCAACAGTAAATTTCCAACCCGTACAGAAGTGAAAACAGCTTTGGAAGCTAAGTTAAAAGATATGTCTGACAGGGAAGAAGCGCCGGATGTAATCACATTTGCAGGGAATGGTGAACCGACTCTTCATCCTGCTTTTGCTGAAATAATTGATGATACGATTGAATTACGGAATAAATATTTTCCGAAAGCCCGTATTGCGGTACTTTCTAACTCTACTACGCTGCACAGGGAAGATGTTTTTAAAGCATTAAATAAAATAGACGATAATATTTTGAAACTGGATTCGGTTTCAGATATGCGGATTCAACAGTTAGATGTACCCAATTCTCCTGATTTTACATTTGATAAACTACTTTCCCAGCTCATCCGGTTTGATGGGAATCTGATTATTCAAACTATGTTCCTGAAAGGTGAGGTAGAAGGAGAATCAGTGGATAATACTTCGTCTGAAGAAATTGACGGATGGCTGGAAGCTATGGAAAAGATTTGTCCCCGCCGGATTATGATTTATACCATTGACCGGGAAACTCCTTTCAAAGGATTAAAAAAATTAAGTAGAGAGGAACTGGAAGTCATTGCAGAAAAAGCACGTAAAAAAGGATTTGACGTACAGGTATCAGGCTAAATTATCTATATTTGTTTTCCTATAAATATAACCCTTAAATCTTATACGAAATGGTTCCTTCCGGAAGATTACTTTCTTTAGATGTTATGCGTGGTATTACGATTGCAGGAATGATTATGGTAAATAATCCGGGTTCCTGGAATTATGTGTATGCTCCTTTATTACACGCCCGGTGGGATGGATTAACTCTTACCGATTTGGTATTCCCTTTCTTTATGTTTATTATGGGAGTATCTATGTTTTTTTCATTGAGAAAATATAATTTTACTTTAACACAGGATAGTGTAATAAAAATAATAAAACGGACGGTATTAATTTTTCTGGTTGGATTGGGTTTAAATCTTTTCAGTCATTTGATGCGGTATGGCTTTACTAATTTTGAGCATTTGCGTATGCTGGGTGTAATGCAACGGCTTGCTATAGCCTATGGAGCCGGTTCGTTGATTGGTTTGGCAATAAATCATAAATACTTGTTACAGGTAGCGGGAGGACTTATGATTTTTTATTGGGCACTTCTGGCTTTAACGGACAGTATGATTTTGTCTGAGCATAATATTATAGCTGTAATTGATAGCACTATATTGGGTCAAAGTCATTTATATACAGATCGTTTGGCAGATGGTACTATCATAGCGTTTGACCCGGAGGGATTAGTAAGTGTCATCGGTAGTATTGCGCATGTCTTAATAGGCTTTTATGTGGGGAAAATGATTATGGATAGTAAAAAAGATAATGAATTGATTATTCGTAACCTGTTTATATTAGGTACTATTCTTTTATTTATAGGCTTATTACTTAGTTATGGGTGTCCGATCAACAAAAAACTGTGGAGTAGTACTTTTGTATTAGTAACCTGTGGATTTGCTTCCTTATTCCTTGCTTTGCTTATCTGGATAATCGATATTAACGGAAAATATAAGTGGCCTCTGTTTTTTGAATCGTTCGGTATCAATCCTTTATGTTTATATGTGCAGGCTGCTGTTCTTTCTGTTTTATTGAGTTACTGCGGGATACAATCATTTATTTATAATGATGTGTTGGTTCCGGTAGTGGGAAATTATGCAGGTTCTGTAATCTGGGCTATTTTCTTTGTTATTCTTAACTGGATACCTGGCTATTTTCTTTATAAAAGACAAATCTATATTAAGTTATAATTTTTTATGGTAATAGGTGATATGAAAATAATAGATGGGGAGCAGGCCTATGATATCTATTCATC
>JAJBTP010000424.1 GCA_020860805.1 Tannerellaceae bacterium
CCCGTAAAGCGGCTCCGGAATGGAAAAAAGGGTTTTACTATATTGCTTATCAGTCCCGGGTGCCTATAATGATGGCTTATATAGATTATGGTAAAAAAGAAATAGGCATAAAAGGTCTTTTTTATCCGACAGGAGATGTAGAGGCAGATATCAGTAAAATCAGAACTTATTACCAGGATGTGACAGCTCGTCACCCAAAACAATTTATTCAAATATAAACGAGGAGTTAAAGAATAAAATTCTTTTGGTTTCTCAACTTTTTACTTCTTATTTAATATTCTACTATTATGGCAGACAAACTACGTCTTAGCATGATTCAGTCCCATATTGTCTGGGAGGATCAGGAGGAAAACCTGGGCTATTATGGGGAGTTATTACGTAGAGTCAGTGGAAAATGTGATGTGGCTGTTTTGCCGGAAACATTTTCTACCGGATTTTCTATGGATGTAGAAGATTTAGCAGATGTTCCGGATGGCATTACAGTGCAAACTGTTAAAGAATGGGCATTTAAGTATAACCTTGCCGTAGTGGGTAGTTTTATTGTAAAAGAAAAACAGCATTTTTATAACCATGCTTTTTTTATAACTCCAACCGGAGAAGAATATTATTATGATAAACGTCATCTTTTTCGGATGGGTGGAGAGGATACCTATTTTACAGGAGGTGAGAAGCAGGTGATAGTTTCCTATAAAGACTGGAATATTTGTTTACAAATCTGTTATGACCTTCGTTTTCCGGTCTGGAGCAGAAATGTAAATAATAAGTATGATTTATTGATCTATGTGGCAAACTGGCCGGAAGCCCGTAAAAAAGTCTGGAAGATTTTATTACAGGCCCGTGCTATTGAAAATATGTCATATGTATGTGGTGTGAATAGAGTCGGAATGGATGGTAAAGGGATTATATATGTGGGAGACTCTTTAGTATTCTCACCTAAAGGTAAAAAACTGGCAGATGCCGGAAAAAGAAAAGAAACTACCCGTACCTGTGTTTTAAATAAAGAGGAACTTGAACAACTCCGTTTGAAATTTCCTGTTTGGAAAGATGCGGATGAATTTACCCTTTCTTTATGAAATCCCGTAATCCGTGGAGTTGGGTTCCTACGCTTTATTTTGCGGAAGGCCTACCTTATGTTGCTGTTATCTCTATTACTACTATTATGTATCTGCGGTTGGGACTAACCAATGCCGAGATGACATTTTATACCGGGTGGCTGTATTTGCCCTGGGTAATAAAACCATTCTGGAGTCCTTTTGTTGATATTCTAAAAACCAAACGGTGGTGGATTTGGACTATGCAATCCTTTCTGGGTGCCGGTATGGCGGGTATTGCTTTTACATTGCCTACTTCTTTTTATTTGCAGGTAACACTTGCCATATTCTGGCTTATGGCATTTGCTTCTGCTACCCATGATATTGCAGCAGATGGATTTTATATGTTAGGATTGACCAGAGAGAAACAAGCCTTTTTTATCGGCATCCGTAATACATGCTATCGTATTGCAATGATAACAGGACAGGGCTTTTTAGTTATGCTGGCGGGTATGCTGGAAAAATCTACAGGTAATATTCCTTATGCATGGAGTATTGTGTTTTATATTCTGGCGGGGCTTTTAGTTGGAATAGGTGTATGGCACAGGTTCATTTTACCTTACCCTAAAGAAGATAGACCTCAGCAAAATTTGTCGGCCCGGGATATTCTGACTGAATTTTTGAATACATTCCGTGAGTTTTTTAAAAAGAAAGGCATCCTTGCTACTTTATTATTTATCCTTTTTTTTCGTCTGGGAGAATCTCAGCTATTGAAAATCTCTTCTGCCTTTTTATTGGATACAAGAGCCAATGGAGGTATGTTTATTGATACCGAAGAGGTTGGATTTATTGTGGGCACAGTAGGTATTCTGGCTTTATTGGCCGGAGGTATATTAGGGGGAATAGCTATTGCATGCCAGGGACTGAAAAAATGGTTAATTCCGATGGCAATATCTGTATCCTTACCCAATGCTTTATATCTATATCTGGCTTATACACTGCCGGATAATTTATGGCTTGTGAGTGTTTGTGTATCTGTAGAACAATTCGGATATGGCTTTGGCGTTACCGCTTTTACCATGTATATGATGATTTTTTCAGAAGGAAAATACAAAACTTCTCATTATGCTTTATGTACCGGATTTATGGCTCTGGGCATGATGGTTCCGGGAATGGTATCCGGTTGGATACAGCAGCAGCTTAGATATATGGATTTCTTTATTTGGGTAATGATTTGTTGTATCCCGGTATTTTTTGTTATTCCTGTCATAAAAAAACTGGGGTAGATATTTTTTTTAAAGTAAATAGGCTGTGGCAAAAATAAATTGCAGCTTATGTGAAGCTACGATTCGATTTTTGCCATAGCCTATAAAAGTTGGTACTTATTTATTTGGAGTATCCCATTTGTGTGTCTGGCTACATGTAATATTTAGTGTCTGATTGCCGCTTTGTATGCGGAAATCCCCTTGTTCTAAAATCCATTTTCCATCGGCTCCCACAAATGCCAGGTCACTTCCTTTGATGGATAGTGTCACTGTTTGGGTCTCACCAGGTTGTAATTCCACTTTCTTAAACGCACGCAACCTACGGTTTTCAGGAGTAAGGGAAGCTACCAAATCACGGCTGAACAACATGACGGCTTCTTTGCCTGCACGTTGGCCGGTATTAGTAATATCTACAGAGAAGTGTAATTCATCGGCTGCGGTAAATGAAGTCTTGTCTGACCGGAAATTACTGTACTCGAAAGTGGTGTAACTGAGCCCGTATCCGAAAGGTCATTGTACGGAAATCACAGCATCGTAATCATAGGCACCTTCCATTTTGTCTGTTTCTTCACTTACTCTGTAATCATAGGTTGTAAGTTCCGCCTGATTCCGTGGATATGTGTAAGGCATTTTAGCACTTGGATTTACATCGCCGGTCAATATGTTCGCTAATGCATCACCACCATAATTGCCCGGTAACAGGATGTTGATAATACCACTGGCTAAAGGTTCGATATCATTAATAAGTCGTGGTCTGCCACCGTTGATTATTAAAATAATGGGTTTTCCTGTATTAGCTAGTGCTTTTACCAGGTTGCTTTGATTGGCTGAGATGGCCAGGTCGGAAAGGTTTCCCGGGGTTTCACAATAGGAGTTTTCGCCGATACAGGCAATGATAATATCTGCGTTATGGGCTGCATGGACTGCTTTTTCAATTTCAGGCTCATTCTCTTCATCATAAGCTCCTTCCGGTTTATAGGTTACTCCTTGCTCGAGGAAGACATTGGCAGAACCGAATTTATTACATAAAGCTTTATAGATAGTATTGTATTCACTTGCAAATCTGTCGGTTAAATGTCCTTGCCAGGAATAACTCCATCCACCATTCAAACAGCGCATTGAATTAGCATTTGGGCCTGTCACCAGTAGTTTTTTTGTCTCGTGCAAGAGGAAGTATATTATCTTTATT
>JAJBTP010000532.1 GCA_020860805.1 Tannerellaceae bacterium
GTTACAAACTGTCGAATTTACAAAAATGCATGGAGCTGGTAATGATTACATTTATGTAAATACCATGCTTTATCCATTAACAGACCCTGATAAATTAGCTATATTATGGAGTAAGCCTCATACAGGTATTGCATCCGATGGTTTGGTTCTGATTGGTAAATCCGGTAAAGCAGATTTTAGTATGCGTATTTTTAATTCAGATGGCTCGGAAGCTATGATGTGTGGAAATGCAACCCGTTGTATTGGCAAATATGTATATGAAAAAGGATTGACGGATAAAAGCCTGATTACACTGGATACATTATCAGGTATAAAAGAATTACATTTAAATATAGTAGATAATAAAGTACAGGAGGTAACAGTTGATATGGGAGCTCCGGTTGTCGGAGAGATTAATAAAAAAATGGAAGTTGAGGGTCAACTTATTTGTGGAACAGTAATTTCTATGGGGAATCCTCATTTCGTAATTTTTGTTGATGATATAACAACTGTTGAACTCGATAAGATAGGACCTTTATTAGAAAACCATCCTGATTTTCCCGGTCGCACGAATGTTGAATTTGTAGAAGTGACAAATACGAATGTTCTTCGTATGCGGGTATGGGAGAGAGGTTCAGGCATTACGCAGGCATGTGGTACCGGAGCATGTGCTACAGCCGTGGCAGCTGTAGTAACCGGGCGGGCCGGAACGACCAGCCGGGTAGTAATGGACGGTGGTCCTTTAACAATTCGGTGGGACCAGCAGAAAGAAACTGTATTTATGACTGGAGGAGCCACTACCGTTTTTGAAGGTTCTATCCAAATATAAACCAATAAACACAAAGCAAACACATAAAACAATTTACTGAGTATGGCACTGATTAATGAACATTTTACCAAGTTATCCAATAGCTATCTGTTTTCCGAAATAGCGAGGAAAGTCAATAGCTTTAAGGTAACTCATCCTAAAGAAAAAATTATTCGTATGGGTATAGGAGATGTGACCCGGCCTCTGCCTGCAGCTGTAAGAGAAGCAATGCATAAAGCAGTAGACGAGATGGGAAGTACAGCAACCTTTCACGGGTATGGTCCTGACCACGGATACTCATTTTTAATTGATGCAATTATAAAAAATGATTATACCAGCCGCGGCGTCTTTATAGAGCCTGGAGAGGTTTTCATTGGTGACGGAGCTAAAAGTGACACGGGTAATATTGGTGATATTTTACGTCATGATAATAGTATTGGACTGACCGATCCTGTATATCCGGCTTATATTGATGCCAATGTAATGAGTGGCCGGACAGGTGTACTGGAAAATGGCAAATGGAGTAGTGTGGTGTATATACCCTGTACGGAAGAGAATAATTTTATTCCGGAATTACCTAGTCGCAGAGTAGATATATTATACCTCTGTTATCCCAACAATCCGACCGGTACGACATTGTCCAAGCAGGAATTGAAAAAATGGGTTAATTATACCCTGGCAAACGATGTACTGATTATGTATGATGCAGCATATGAAGCCTATATTCAGGACCCGGATATTCCTCATTCTATCTATGAGATTAAAGGAGCAAAGAAAGTAGCGATAGAATTTCGCAGCTTTTCTAAAACAGCAGGATTTACAGGTATACGATGTGGATATACAGTTGTACCAAAAGAATTGAATGGATTTACATTGGATGGTGAGCGGGTTTCACTAAATAAGTTATGGGGACGTCGCCAGAGTACTAAATTCAATGGAACCAGTTATATAACCCAACGGGGAGCTGAAGCGGTCTATTCTCCGGAAGGTAAACAACAGGTAAAGGATTTGATAAGTTATTATATGACAAATGCCCGGATTATGAAAGAAGGACTTCAGGAATGCGGATTAAAGGTGTTTGGTGGAGAAAATGCACCATATGTATGGCTGAAATGTCCGGATGGATTAACCTCCTGGAAATTTTTTGACAAATTGCTTTACGAAGCAAAAATTGTAGGAACTCCCGGGGTCGGTTTCGGACCCAGCGGAGAAGGATATTTCCGGTTAACGGGATTTGGTGACAGAGATGACACGATCGAAGCCATGGCCAGGCTGAGAAAGTGGTTGTTATAAAGGCTATTCCTGTACTTCTGCCGGCAGGGACGGAATAGCAAGGTATCAATTTTAGGTTATTAATTAACAGAGCAAAAAGATGAAAACAATGAATTTAAAACGGGTGAAATTACTCACATTGGTCATGCTTATGTCCATCCCCGCCTTTGCGCACAGGATGGAATTTGAAATCATACCATCAGCAGACTTCGTAAGCCGCTATGTATGGCGTGGAACAGATTGCGGACCTACATCTATTCAACCAGCCATTACAGCTGCTTATAAAGGTCTTTCTCTTGAATTATGGGGATCTACTGATTTTACAACTCCAGTAAAAGAGATTGACATAACATTAGGTTATGAAATAAATGGTTTAAACCTGGCATTAGTAGATTATTGGATAAAAGAATACGATGGTTTCCGGTATGGCGACTTTTCCAATAATCATGCTTTTGAAGCCAGTATAGGGTACTACTTTGGCGATTCGGCACCACTAACTCTTACATGGTCAACGATGTTTGCAGGAGGAGCAGATAAAAAGGAAAACGATAAACAGGCATATTCAACTTTTATTGAAGCAAATTACGATTTCAGTGTAAAAAATGTAGACCTGTCAGCAGGTATAGGAGTTTCCCCTTGGAAAAGTGCTATGTATCACCGTCCGGGAACAAGTGGATTCGCTCTTTGTACAGTTTCACTGAAAGCAAGTAAAGCAATACGGATTACAGACTCATTCTCTTTACCCGTGTTTGTGGAAGGAATATTTGCACCTAATCAGGATGATGTCTTTTTAGTATTCGGAATCTCATTATAAATAGAATACATCTGGAAAAATAAGCAAAAAGGCGTTATAGGGCGCTACCATTCCTTTATTGATTTTATAGAATGTTATACCGCAACCATCTCTGAACAGGTGGCTGCCCTAGACTCCTTTTGCTCTAAAAAAATGAAAATAGCATATGAAAAAGATTGAAGCAATTATACGTAGAACCAAGTTTGAAGATGTCAAAGAAGCTTTGATGGAAGCGGATATTGAATGGTTTTCTTATTATGATGTCAGAGGAGTTGGTAAAGCTCGCCAGGGGCGTATTTATCGTGGAGTAGTATATGACACAAGTAGTATCGAACGTATTCTCGTATCCATAGTCGTTCGTGATAAAAATGTTGAAAGAGCAGTCAAAGCCTTGATTAATGCTGCGCAAACCGGTGAAATCGGTGACGGCCGTATTTTTATTATCCCGATAGAGGATGCTATCCGTATCCGTACCGGTGAAAGAGGAGATATTGCTCTTTATAATGCGGAACATGAGAAATAAATAATAGTAGTCAAAATAGAATTTTTTTATTTGCTTCTAATGAGTGAAACAAATATTGACTTCTAATAAATGAAGTGGATGATTCCAACCAAAGAGTA
>JAJBTP010000133.1 GCA_020860805.1 Tannerellaceae bacterium
ATTACTTTTAGTATTATTTCTGCCAAGATGATAATTAACAAATTAAACTGTATAAAAGATGACAGAGAATCATTATTTGTATTTAAAAGATTAAATGTAGCACATGTTGAATAAATATATAATTTTATAGACTATTCAGAAAAGTATCAATAGTCGGATAAGTATAGGAAAAATTTTGTTTGATTAAATGACCGGGATAGACATAAGAAGTTCCGGTTATAAAAGATGCGGCTTCTCCCAACATCATTTTTAACAGAAAAGCAGGAATAGTTATAGTCAAAAGACTCTTATTTTTGTCGGCAACCTGTCTGATAAAATCTTCGTAAGAAATAGTCTCAGGTGTTGTAAAATTATAGATGCCAGACTCTTTTTCATTTTGAATCATAAAATCCATAGCCCTTGCCAGATCGGGTAAGCTTATCCAGGGAAAAGCTTGTGTTCCGGGTGCCAGGATGGTTGCTATTTCTTTTTGTGACAGAAGAGTCATTTGTTTAAATGCTCCTCCTCCAGGAGATAGGACTATCCCGAAACGACAGATTGCTATCCTTACTTTTTGTGAAACTAATTTCGCCTCATGCTCCCATTCTTTACAGACCTGGGATAAAAAGGTATTTGATGCTCCTACATAGGATTCATCATATGAACCGTGTGAAGGATAAAAACCAACTGCCGAAGCGGAAATAAGTAAATCCGGTTTAACCGGAAGCTCATTAATTGCAGTAACTAAACAACGGGTAATATGAATACGGCTATCCTTGATTTTCTTTTTATAAGATTTAGCCCAAAGATGTAGAATAGGTGCTCCCGCTAAATTGATAACAACATCACACGTAGAAAGAATGGTTTTCAGTTGTTCCTTTTTATCTCCTTCAAATAACTCCCGGTGCAAAGGGATAACGTGGTAGTTTCTTGCTGAAAAAAAAGTAGTTAGATAAGTACCAATAAAACCAGTGGCGCCACTTATTGCGATTTTTCTTTCATTCATCTCCATATACTATTCTTTTACAGATTCAAAATTAATTCCAGCCCGGCGAGCCTGTGAATGTTGATATTGCCGGGGAACAGAATACAACTTTCCTTCCCGCTGGAAATGATATCCGGTCTGTTTAAACCAAAAAGAAACATTCTTTTCCATACAAAGCGTTCGTATATCCAGAATCCATTCATACTTACAAACTCTCGCTTCTTTTCCTGATTCTCCTCCCACTACAACCTGTTCAACCCATTCTCCCAGATAAGGAGACAAATTAATGGGGCTAAGTAAAGGCTCACATATCAGTATTTTATGCCGGATAGGGGCACTTTGATAAATTGGCAAACGATAATCTGCCTGTTTTTGATTTTCTATCGTACAGCAGATAGTTACATGTTCATATCCTTCTCCCCAATCATCCGGTACACAAATAGCCAAACGATCAATACGTTTAGTTATCATCAAAAAAGTCAGGTCAGAACGTTTACGAATCATCTTCCATATCTGAGGGCGCCAGACATCCGCATCTTCTACAAAAAAATCAGATGTAAAGCAGGTCATTACCTGTGTTCCGGATGGAATTTTATACTCCCCATTTTTTTCTTTCTGACAGGTAAATCAAAAGATTTGGTTTGTGTTACCACAGAACTATCAATCCCTCTTTTAGCATCTCCACGATATACATAACAGTGAAGACATCCTTCGCTTACTTTATGACATCCATGCCAGGGATTCCAGATTGAAGCCATCTTTTTATATACTTATTGATTTTAGCTAAAGGTATTTATATATTTAAATCTCCTCATAATGGCTCATCAACTCTTTAAAATATTCAATCATGCGGCCAAAATTCTCAAAAGAGATATGTTCATTCTCATTATGGATGGTTCGTTGTTCATACTCGTTCAAAAGAATAGGCCATAAAACGATAAATATTATCACTTACAATCTGATATTTGTAAGCATCCGTCCCACCAATTGTTATATAAGAGGAAAAAATAGCTTCCGGATATAGATGTGCTACTGTTTTTTTAATAATACGTAGTCCACGGGTATCTTCCGGTGAAATAGCAGAAGGTTCGCGTGCATTAATCACTTCATATTCGATATCATATCCTTCACACAACTTTTTCACATGGGTTATAACATCCTCTACCGTTTCTCCCGGCAATATACGAAAATTCAAAGTTAACTCAGCAACTGCCGAAACCACATTATTAGCATCACTACCTTTTATCACAGTAAAAGCGGTAGTAGTCCGTACCAAGGCATTAGTTGCAGGACTTTTTGTTAATGAGTTTAAAAGTAACGGTTTCAGTAACCATTGATTAGCGATAGCCATCCGGGAAACCAATCCCATTTCCTGTCCTGTATTAGTCAAAAAGGAATGAATCGGTGAGATAATACGGGGGGGGACATCTGATTATTATTTAGTTTTTCAATTATTTCAGCAGCCATCACCAGTGAACTCCGTTTCGGAGGCATAGATGAATGTCCCCCTAATCCCCTTATAGCAAGCCGTAGTGTCAGAAAACCTTTTTCACCTACCCCTTACCAGGGCCATAGGTTTATTGATACCTCCTACACCAGGACCTAAAACAAAACTACCTTCATCATATACTGCGTCAAAAATAATATTCTGCTCTTTAAAATAATCAGCAATGATAAGAGCTCCTTGTCTCCCGCCGTTCTCTTCATCCTGTCCAAAAGCAAACCAGATATCCCGTTCCGGTTGAAACCCTTCAGCCAAAAGAGCATCCGTTGCTTCCAGTATTCCAAATAGCATCCCTTTCATATCCAGAGTACCCCGGCCATAAATACGACCATCCGTAACAGCACCAGAAAAAGGAGGATAGGTCCAGCCTTCCTGGACATTCTGAATTGGTTCTAAAGGAGTATCACCAAAACGGAAAATAGTATCACCTGTAAAATATTCTTCTTCTTCATATCCATCTACCGGAACTACGTCATAATGGGATAAAAGAAGGATTGGATTTAAAGAAGAATTTCTTCCTTTCCAATGAAAAACCAAACCATATGTATTAATAGTAAACACTTCCAGAGACTGATACACCTCAGGATAAGAGATTTTCAGATACTGCTTAAATCTGTCAAAAGCCTCAAAATTAGTTTCTTCATAATTTTCCACACTAATGGTTGGAATTTGAATTCCTCCTGCGAAACGTTTCACAGATTTTTCACTAACCGGAATCACAGCTATATCTGCATTCTGAGTTGTTACATTATTTCGGAATGGATATATCATTGTTTTAATTACTAATACAATAATTAGTAAGAGTAACAAACCAACTATCACCCCTACGACATTTCTAAGATTTTTCCTTTGTGTCTTCATCCCTGAATATATTATTAATAAACACCTCAAATATAGAAATGTTTTCGCGCTTTACAATTTCATCCGGAAATACCTGACACGTTTACAAAACAATAAAATATAAAACAATCATTTACTGAAAGTTCTTGAGTTAGAGCCGGAAAA
>JAJBTP010000393.1 GCA_020860805.1 Tannerellaceae bacterium
GTATTAAATCTCTTCTTAACATAGTTCTTTATTCAATCGTTATACTTATAATCTTTACATCGTTAAGCGGTCGGTCGTATTTATCCCTCGGTTGTGCTGCTATTTTATCCAGCACGTCAAATCCTTCTGTTAATTCTCCAAAAATCGTATATTGACCGTCCAGATGGTGACTTCCGCCTACTGTTGTGTAGGCTTCTCTTTGTTCTTCGGTAAACAGTAAATGACCCGGTGAATTCCGGATAACAGAATCTATTTTGTTGCTTATATCGGCTGCCATTTTATTATATTCCCGTGGATTTTCCTGACGAAGTATTTTTAGCATATCCTGTACCGGATAGTAGTAGGCATCCAGTGCTTTTTTACGGAAAGGCTGGTTCTTTGCCAGTTGCAGGGTGTCCAGTTCTCCCGGACGGTATACTTTTCCCTGCACGATAAAGAATTGCGACATATCTGATTTCTTTTGTGGATTGATATCATCGTTTTGCCGGGGAGCAGCCAGTACTCCTTTTTTACTGAAATAATGAGGGCGAAATTCCGGTAAAATCTCTGTGCTCCGGTCACCATATCCCACACGTGCACCAGCCGGAGCATTTTTAGAATCCGGAGAATCTCCCTGTATCATGAATTCAGGGATAACTCTTGTAAATAGCGTACCATTAAATTGTCCTTTTTTAGCTCTTTCTGCAAAAGTTTTTGTATGATTCGGAACATCCGGATAGAGCCGCGCTTTCATGGTACCCAGTGTTGTTTGGATAATTACTGTTTCACCTTGTGCTTTTACGGTAGAATAACAAAGTGTATATAGCAGTAGTGCCAGAATGATTTTAGTTGTTCTCATAATTTACCTGTTGAAAAGTAAAGATAGATAATTTTCGCCAAAGTAGAGATATACAAATAAGGCGGAGTAACTGGAATAGTGTTCTAAACCGGATTACTCCGCCTGGGTTTAAGATAGAAATTGTTGTTTATAAGGGTACGGCTTTACCGATAAAAGTAACTACACTCATCGGAGGCAATTCCAGTATGTAGGCATTATCCGTCATTTCCACTTCAGGAGTTTCGAGCCAACGGTTGTCGGCATCAGTGACAATCCGTTGCAATTTGCCGGTAGGAGTCATATTTTCCAGGGTCAGTAGGCTGGCTACCATTTCGTTGTTTGGATTAATCATTACAATTACATACTCGTTACCGTGTTTGTAGGCAGAAAGATCAATATTTTTAGGCAATCCGCTTGTTGGTATATCAACACGGATACTACCTTCTTTGATATATCGGGTGAAGTTACCAAAGGTTTCATACCGTTTGGTAAACGAACAGCTTTCCCGGTCGTCATCTATACCAATAAGAGTCTCAGAAGACCAGTTGGGTTGAGCTCCGGCCCACCAAAGGAATGCATTGACATCAGCTTTGGTCAGGTATTTGTTGTAACGAGCGGCCCAGGAAAGTCCATTTTCAATACCAGGCAGGAATCCGCCATCGGAAGGACGTGATATTTCGGTTTGCCATACTTTCATTCCTTTTGCCACAGCATCTGTAAATGGGGTTATTTCCGGGTCGATATTTAGTCCGGGGAGAGGATAGCCATGTCCGGCAGCAATATGGACATATTTGTTGAGGTCAGGATATTTCTTTAAAGTGTTACTAACAAATGTTTTAGAGCCAACACCTATTAGGGAGCCTCCGGGGAAATACCATTGTCCGTTTTCTCCGAAGTAAATTTGTATGTCGGGATGTTTTTTCTTTAAATAAGGGTCCCATATAATTCATTAAAAAATTTCCTGTTTGTTCGGCAGACCATAAGCAGGAATTCCAGCTGGCTGCAAATTCAGGTTCATTAACAGGTGAAACAGCATACGGTTGTAATCCTATTGATCCGAATGCTTTACTGAATTCAGAAAGATATTCCGCGAAATTCTGATATTCATCGCCTTCCAGGCGGCCCCCGTCTTTAGCGCTTTTAGTTGTTTTCATATAGGCAGGTGGCGACCAGGTTGAGAAGATTAATTTCCGGACACCAAATGTTTTTTAGCTTCGCGGGTTACCCACAATTGACCTCTGCGTAAAGCTTCATCAGGCACATTCTCCAGATCAACTTCTGTAAAAATCGGGTCATTGAAAGAAGCATCAACATTCGCATCCAAATCAAAACTATATTCGCCCGGAGCAGGTGAATAATGTGGGAAAACTTCTCCCCGTAACATATTTAAACGTAGGCCTTGTTCGCCGAACAGCCAGCCCATAAGTTCGTCTCTTTTTTTATGAGCCCATAAATTATATGCCCAACCAGCCTGGGATACTCCAAAACCTTCAATAACTTGTTTTTCCTCATTCCATTGCAGGCTCACTTTTGCTTCAGGAACTTCGTTAGCATCTCCTTCGATGGGATCGCCGTGATTCCAGGGATTTAATGTGGTTGTTATTTCTAACTCCCTGTTATTGACTGTTATAATGAAGTCTCTGGACTCTCCACTGTACAAAGGAATGGGCTCCTGGAATTTCTTAACGAAAGTAAGAGTTCCTATTTTGATTTGGATATAAGTATCCAGATTCAGTTCCTGGGGTATAATAATTGCTTTTTTACCATACATAGCAGATGCATCATTTTGACTGGCCAGCCATTCACCGGTTGGTAATATATTAGCTTTGGTTTCACCGGCTACCGGAATTCCTGAACTACCTTCTGCCAGGTCGTAGGTTGCGTCAATAATTGCATTCAAAATCGTAATTTCTGCATTTTTAATGTCCTCTACTGTAAATCCATCTCCGCCGGCTTTCAGGGCAAAGGCCATCTGGGCTAATTTGTGGTCAAATACGAGGTTCACTTTATTGACAGAGCGTGATACTTCTTTTTTCTCAGCAATCAACAGGTCAGAATTAGTATAATTCTCATACTCTCTCTGGTCGGCATGAATGCGGAAAGGAATAATCGTAGCATTTGGTTGGAAAAGAGGGTCAGTATACGGATAATAACCATATAGGTCAAGTTTGCCACCATTTGCCGGGTAGTAAATAGTTTCTTCAGGAGTCCAGGTACCCTCTGCATCATTTACCAACGTAAAGCGGATATTATCCGCATAATTGTCGGAAGGTAATAGGGCTTCAGGTGAACTGACAGCAAATAGCCCGATGCGGTCCATGGATGTAAAGGAGTTTTCCAGGGCTCTTGTGGTAATACCTTCCACGCCGATATGGAGTTCATTCCCGGAATCCGGAAAGGTATCTTTTTCCTCGTTACAACTAAAAAGACCGATGGCAAGAATCGCCATCAAACACCATGAAAGCTTCGTGTTTAAATTTTGTTTCATAAAGTTTTCGAATAAGATAAAAGTTAAAAAATAAAATTGTTTCAGCTTCGTAAAGCTGCAGAGTGTTTACTTCGAATAACTACGGAGTAATAGGGCGTTTCATACTTGTTTACCAGCTGTTTTTAAGTATACTAGTTGTGGTAAAATCCGGAAAAGGTAGTAGTCTG
>JAJBTP010000397.1 GCA_020860805.1 Tannerellaceae bacterium
GATTAGTAATATATTTATATAGATGATTAAATTCTCATTAATCCATAAATTAATATCACTAACCCATGTTAAAGGGGAATTTTTTTGAAAAATATACTTTATTAATAGAACCGGATACGGTTATCTTCTACATCAGCTTTGTTGATAAGCGACTGAATAGCCTGAAATCCGAAACGATAATAATTAGAAGCATCCAAAGAACGAACCTGTTCTGCTTCATTAAAATCTGTCATATCCTGATTCTTATTAAATACTTCAAAAACATATACCCCATTATTTCCTGCAACCGGTTGACTCACCTGGTTTAATGAAGCTGCTGCAATAGCTGCATTTAGTTTAGGTTCAACACCAATATTAGTAATACGGCGTGTATTAAAGCTTACGAATCTTACAGTATCCACTTTTGAATCCATAGCACTTGCATATGCTTCCAAAGAAGATAGGTTTTTATCTTTCAATTCTTTACTGATAATTTCCCCTTTCTTCTGTGCAATCAACTCTGATTTTAATGAGTTTTTCACACTCTCAAAACTACGGTATCCTTCTTTGATAGTTCCTTCCATAGCAGCCACTACAAAAGTATCCCCACAGTCTATAATTTCTGAAACTTTACCTTTACCATTCTGGAAAGCCCAACGTACTACCTGGCGCGAGTTACGTACGATTCCAACATTCTGGTCATTCGCAGAAACTCTTGCTGTCAAAACATTATAGCCTGCTTCTTTTGCTGCCTCTTCCCATTTATCCATATTCTGGTTTTTAGCAAGGAATTGGTTCAGTTCATTATAAAGGTCACCATATGTACGTGAACTTGGAGAAACTTCTATTTCAACATCCGCTACTTTATATTTAGTAACGTTAGATGTTTTACCGTTAATTTTCACAATATGAGTTGCAGATGGTGAGTTAACTACCAGAATTTGATTTACGGAAGGATTAGCAAACAATTGGTTTTTGAATTCTTCTCCAAATGCCGGAGCCGAAGCAACCATAGTTTCTGTTACCCATCCTAACTGTCCCCCCATCATAGAGGATTGTTGATCCATTGAATATTCACCGGCAACCTGGGCGAAATCTGTTCCATTTCTCAATTCTGTTACCAAACTATCTACAATATTAATAAGGAAGGGTTGGTTATCCATTCTTGGAAGCAAAATATGTGCAATATCCAACGAATCAGGACCCACTGTCTTATCTACTAACTTATATAAGTTGTATTTGTTGTCTTCAAAAAAAGGACCATATATTTCACCGATTTCAGCAGCAACCGCAAACTGTCTTACTTCAGGTGTTAAAGTGGCAGCTGAAGCATATGCATTCACAAAAGGTTTATCTGATCTGTCATTTACTAACAAAGCGACATCAGCTGTAGCCTGTAAATCCTCTTTCACGGCTTCCATTTCACGGCTAACCTGATTATAATCTTCCTGGCTTGGACGGATATCTACAGCGATATATTTAATCTGTTTTGCTTCTTTTTGTTTGTATGAATCTTTACGTTGTTCGTATAACTTTTTAGCCTCGTTATCGCTTACATTCACAGTTGAATCCGGGATAGAGGAATAAGATTGCATAGCAAATGCGATATCTGCACTTTCAGCTGATTCATCAAAAGAGGCTTTTGCATCCAATTTATTATAAGATACAGCTTTACTCAATAAAGTAGTATATTTTTGTTCCAGCCGTTCTCTTTGAATATTTTTTTCAATAAATAACCAGAATTGTCTGGTTCTGATAATACTTTCCTGTTGTTCATAAGATAACTGGCGTAGAGCAGCATCATCCATATGGATAGTTTGCAGAAACTCCAGTAGACCTTTTTTATCAATCATACCGGTCTGAGGGTCTGTAAACAGTCCCATTTGTTGCAATACCGGAGAAATATTTTCACCCTGAATCATATCAAACAACTCGTCCGGACTAACAGTAAGGCCCAATTTAGAAGTAGCTTCATCCATTACAATTTCCTGCACCATTGAGTCAAAAACTGATTGACGGATATTTATCATAACTTCTTCCGGTACGGAAGCTGAACCTGTCTGCGATTTATATACCTCAGTCATCTCGTCAATGCGTTGTTGATACTGTTGAATTGTAATTACTTCACCATCTACAGAAGCTATTTTTTCCTGAGTTTGTCTGAAAAAAGTAGATCCGGAATTTAAGAAGTCACCAATGATAAAAGCGAACAAAGCAATACCCACAACGATTACCAGCAAACCTGCTTTGTTCCTGATTTTTTCAAGCGTAGCCATCTATCTTTTGTTATTTATTTAAGTTTATATTACAGTTTTAAGGACGCGAAGATACAAAAAAAGATTTTAACACCTCTTTTAACAAGCTTTTTTTCAACTTTCAATCACCTGTAAGCGTACTAACTCTATCTTTGTTGAAGTCACTTTCAATATTTTGAAATGATAATTATCTATCACTATAATTTCATTCAGTTTCGGGAATTTCTGATAGTGATGTAAGATAAAACCTGCAACAGTCACATATTCATCCATTTCCGGAATATGAAGATTAAATTGTTCATTCAATGAATCTATCTCCAGACGTCCGGATATAATATATTCATTTTCAGATATTTTACGGGCAACATGTGTTCTGGTATCATGTTCATCTTCTATTTCACCGAATATTTCTTCTACCAGGTCTTCCAACGTTACAATACCTGCTGTCCCTCCGAACTCATCAACTACTACAGCTAAACTCTTCTTATCCTGTAATAAAGTTTTCATCAACTTATTAGCGGCCATTGTTTCGGGAACAATAGAAATCGTCTTGATATGTTGTGTCCAGTCTTCCGGATTTTTAAATAATTCAGAAGAGTGAATATATCCGATTATATCGTCTATATTTTCATTGTAAACAAGAATTTTGGATAGCCCAGTTTCTATAAACCGGGAACGTAATTCAGTCACTGTCGTAGCAGTATCGCAGGCTACAATTTCCGTACGGGGTACTATACAATCCCGTAACCGTACACTTGAGAAGTCAAGGGCATTCTGTAATATTTTAACTTCCGTATCCATATCTGAATTCTCGGGCGCACTATCTATACTTTGCTGAAGATAATGGTCCAGATCAACTCGTCCTAAGACCTGTCCGGTGTTATCATGCAAATTTCTGACACCTAATACTTTTAGAATACCGAAAGAAAGCAGAGAGGAAAATTTAGAGATAGGATACAGGATGATATAAAAAATATAAAGAGGTATAGCAAAAAGATGCAGGGAAAGATTCGGATTAATTTTAAAAACAGTTTTTGGTAAAAACTCTGCCGTAAATAAAATCAAAAGCGTTGAAATAACGGATTGAATAAAGACGATTAAAGCTTCATTCCCAACAACACGGGCAATATAAGGTTCCAGCAGAATTGCCATCTGTAAACCATATACAACCAGTGCAATATTATTCCCTACTAACATGGTAGAGAGGTACTGGTT
>JAJBTP010000287.1 GCA_020860805.1 Tannerellaceae bacterium
CAGTACTATATACCGATTGGGATCCTTCCGATCATGATATCGAATTATAATAAAAATGATTTTTATAACCTATTATTCTATATAAAGATGAACAACATGGTAGTAAAACTGAAAAATTATAAAGCACATATGATAAAACAAACATACCTGTTTATATGTATTTTAATAGGAATGGGACTAACAGCCTGTCAGGACTTTGATGATACACGAAATAGTTCATCAGAAACAGATGGGAAAACAGTAGAAGTAACGATTACAACTACAGTACCGGCCCTTACTCTCCAGACCAAAGCAGATGTTGAACCCACTAAAACTGAAAAACAACTGGAACATGTCGATATACTTGTATTCAAAGTAGACGGAGAAAATGAAACATTTGCTTACCGGACTCATCATACCAATGATTTATCCAGTCTGGACTATGACAATGAAATTGCTATTAAAGCCAGGCTACAGGTAAGTGAAAATAATGAGAAATACCGTATCGTATTAATAGCCAATCTGAAAACAGAATTAGATAACTTTTTCGAAAGTAACTATACAGACACGCCAGCTATTGAAGATTTACTAAAAGAACTGACATTTGAACAGACACAAAAATAGCCTACAGGCGACAGTTTCCGCCCGCTTCCAATGTGGGGAGAAGCTTCCAATGCGATAGAAATCACCAGCACCCTGAATACCAATCCATTCGGAACAATCACGCTGCAACGGAGCATAGCACGTATTGAATTAGGAGTTAACATCGAAAATACGGACGGAACAGATATCTTTGAAATTCTTGAAGTAAAAGCATACAACGCACACGAAAAAGGATATGCATATCCCCTTCCGGAAAATCTGGAAAATGGGAAAGCCAAATTACCTTCATTGGTTGATGATGTGTTTATTGACCCGGTTAATATGGTATACGGTAATGAATTTATAACCGACAATCAATTAACCGGTAGTATCTACGTAAATGAAGCCTCCAATCAGGATGCCGGTATTGAAGATGCTTTCTTTCTTATCATAAAAGCCCTTTATAAAGGAGGAGATGCGAATCCAGCACCCACCTATTATAAAGTAGGGTTTTACAATCATGAAGATAAGCCGGTAGACATTCTGCGAAATTTCACCTATAATATTACAATTACTGCTGTCAATGGACCTGGTGAAGAAGACGAAGAAAAAGCCGTTAAATCCATTTCCAAAAATCTGGTAGTTGCTTTTACAAACTGGTCGGATGGAAAAATGAAACATGTTGTTTTTAACGGACAATATTATCTTGCTGTAAGTGAAAGTAATATGTTGGTGCCCAAAGCTGCCGGTGACCATAGTTTTTTTAGTGCAAACCAATTATCCTCAGGGATGGAAGGCTGAAATTACGGATAGTGGTGAAGGTGGATGGCTCAAAAACGTATCTCCTACTTCCTCCACAACCAATCCGGAAGATGAAGAAAAAGAGAATCTGTCTTTTGAAGTAGAGGAAAATCCGGATAGTGATTCCAGAGAGGGTATTATCACTATTTCCTGTGGAAATCAGTTGAGCCTGGATGTAAAAATAACCCAAACAACAGAAGAACCGGTCTCTTTAAAAATTCAGGTTAAAGATAAAAACGGTGAATATATTGATTTAGATGATAATAAATTATTATTCCATTCCGGAAACCATACTAATCCAATTACTCCCCGTGAATTAAAAGTAACCTGGACACCGGCTTCTGAGAATCTGGTTGTAGATTTTGACAGATCTTTTGACTGGTGGGGTGAGGCTAATGATATACAAACCATCTATGAAAATGGTACAGCTGATTTGACGATTGTTCCTGCCCGGTTAATAAATCGTCCGGCAGATACATGGTGTCCTGTAGAAGAAAAAGAAATAACCATACAAGTGGGAGGAGATGCTTCAACAAGAAAAACCATTTCTGTTGAAAGACGTCATTACGAAGTGTATATTGAGAGGGATGAACGGTATCATCTGGATGGAAATGAACATTATATTAAACTGTATAGTAATACAACATGGATAGCTCGTTTTGATACAACCACCATGTCTCAGGAGCTTCGTGATTGTATTAAGATAATAGGTAAAAATCCTCCAGAAGGAGGAGATAATGTAGGGGATGCTACTAACCTGGATGAGGCAGGTGAAGAAATCTGGTTCCTGCTAAAAACACCCACAACCGGAAGTATTAATGAAGAAGTTATTATCAATGTTACGTATGATGAATTGGATGACAAAGTTGATAAAAAATATGTTTTCCGTGCTTACTATGAGGATAAAAAAGATGATTTTATAGCCGGAGGAGATGCCAATTGTTATGCATTAAAACCAGATGGAAAAAAAAATACAGATACCGGCAAGCCAGGCAAACCGCTCAGAACTATTAGGACAGCAAATAAAAGCAGGGGATAAACTTACGCCTGTTTTCCTCTGGACTGATCACGAGGGTGGATATGGAGAGGTCAGTGGTAAGGAGGATTGTTGTATTTCTTTCATGGAAATTATAGGAGATGACCCTACTGCCATACTTGAAGTAACGCCAGGAAATAAACCGGGTAACGCTGTTGTTGGAATTACGAATACTGCGGGTGAGATTTTGTGGAGCTGGCACCTGTGGGTAAGCGACTATGATCCCAATGACGATACCAATACAGTATATAAATTCCGCAAATACGAATTTTTAGACCGTAATATTGGTGCCTTAACAGATGCGCCAGGAACTCCGAAAAACCTGGGTTTATATTATCAATGGGGCCGTAAAGATCCGTTTCCTTCAGCTACGGGAGTAGGAAGTTCCAGCTTCGTTCCAATCCATGATGAAGATGGAGAACCTACAACAATCCAAAAAAAGGCAAGATAAGATGGATGGCAGGGAGATAAAAAGATATTTCTTGTGGATGCCATTCGTAATCCGGCAACCTTTATTATGCATAGTGATTGCTGGGTTGGAGATTTAGCAACCTATCATTTAGACATAGCACAATTCTGGAATGAAAACGAAACCAGTTCTTTAGAGAATGCAACTAAAGGAGTCTTTGATCCCTGCCCTGACGGATGGAAAACGGTACCAGGGACTACAGATATGCAAAATGATTGGTATGTCCTTTTTGGGGCAACTGACACCAATAAAGATGGTGGATATTCACAGGTGATAAGAGGAAAAAATGAACCAGGAAATACTTTGGGGGAAGATGTTAATTTAGGTTATTGGCCTCATGCAGGGTATATTAATGGAAGTAATGGAAATATAACAGGTACCGGTAGTGGAAGATACTGGACCGGCAATAAAATACCAGGAGCAAATCACCAGAGTATTCATTCCCATGTAAATGAAGCACATGCCGGATTAAACTTCGGAATGACACATGCGCTGCCTGTCAGATGTATGCGTCTAATAGAAGAAAGGCGATAGTAGAATTTATAAATAAAGAGAATATATCAAATAGCAAC
>JAJBTP010000613.1 GCA_020860805.1 Tannerellaceae bacterium
CCTTTATATTCAATATCTATTCCTACCGGATAATCAGGATGCCAGATAACTGCCACATAGCCTTTTGTATGAGAAAAGCTTATATAACAGGATAAATCTTCCGGATAAGGCGCACCTGTAGAATGATAAGAGATAAGAACTTCACGCCCAAGCAACTGATTGAGTAAGATACGGCAGGCCAGCCATTCTTTCTTCCGGTTCTCCGGCGCTTTACTATTTAAAAAAGAGAAAAAAGGAGTTGTATCAGAAAAATAAGCCAACAGTTCTTCAATTGTTTCTTCTATTTTCCATACTCCCCAACAGGGTAATTGTTTCTGAGAAAATATAAGTCCCATACTATAACAGGCTTACTCAGCCTCCTGTGCTTCTTCTATCCGGTTAAACTTAACTTTCTGAATCCGGCGGTTATCAACTTCCAGAATTTGAAAGCGAAAATCTTTATAATCAATTATTTCCCTTCGTTTAGGAAACTCCCCTTTCAGCTCCAGTAATAAACCAGCCAGCGTATCTACTTCGTCCGTCAAATCCTCAAAAACTTCTTCATCCACCTCTATCACCCGGAAAAAGTCTGTTAAAAGAATTTTTGCTTCAAAGATCAGACTTCCATCTGCCAGACGGATAAATTGTTTTTCATCGTCATCATATTCGTCCGCAATCTCTCCGACAATTTCCTCCAGAATATCTTCCATAGTCACAATACCGGAAGTACCTCCAAATTCGTCCACAACAATCGCCATATGAATTTTATTAGTCCGGAATTCTTCCAGTAAGTCATCTATCTTTTTTGTTTCCGGGACAAAATAGGCCGGACGAATCAAACTCTGCCACCGGAATGTATCCGGTTTATCAATAAAAGGAAGTAAATCTTTAATGTAAAGAATTCCTTTTATATTATCTTCCGTACCGGAATAAACCGGAATACGGGAATAACCGGATTCAATAATAAAGTCTATTACTTTCCGGAAATTCTCTTTTATATCAATATCCTCCACATCCAACCGGGGAGTCATTATTTCACTGGCTGTTGTATTATAAAACTTAAGTATTTCTTCCAGCATTTCTTTCTCCTCCTTCATTTCTTCAGAAGTCAGCTCAATAGCTTTTGAAAGTTCATCGACAGAAAGATCATACTTTTTCTTTACCAGTATTTTATTGATAAAAGTGGTTGACTTAACCAATAGAGTTGCCAAAGGCCTGCAAAAGCGGTCAAACCCATTTAATACAGGTGCTGAACGTCTTACAAAACTTAAGGTATGACTCTGTGCATAAATTTTAGGAATAATCTCCCCAAAAAGTAATAAAAGAAAGGTCAACACAACCGTTTCAAGTACAAAACCAACTATCTGATTATCAAAAATAAACATTGAATGAAAACCATAGGTACAAAGCATAACTATAGCCACATTCACAAAATTATTACTAATCAGTATGGTTGCTAATAAATACTCAGAACGGCTTAACAAGCCCAGAATAGTAGGGCCTGAACTATTCTTTTCTTCCTTTATATCATTGATTTCAGCTGGATCAAGCGAAAAGAATGCTACTTCAGATGCCGAAACAAATGCGGAAATAAACAGCAATAAAAAAGCCAGGCCTAATGCAATAACAGGGCCTGCTGCAAAAGCCTGTACTGTTATTTCTGCGAATAAGCCTGATAAAAAATAATCTGAGTCCAAGGGGGATCGTATTAATTAAACAATATCAGAATGGGAGGTCGTCCACATCACTGCTTTCTGTAAAAGGATCAGCCTGTGGTGTAGCCGGCTGCTGGAAAGTAGGCTGCTGACCAAAAGGCGCATTCTGAGCTGGTTGAGAAACACCTGTAGTACCGGTATTCTGTCCGTCTTCTCTGCGGGGTCCGCCAAAACTAAAAAACTCTACCCGGTCAGCATGTATTTCCGTTACATATCTTTTTACTCCACTTTGGTCGTCATAAATACGGGTACGAATTTTACCCTCTACATAAACACCAGAGCCTTTCTTTACCCATTTTTCAACAAACGCAACCTGATCACGGCGTACCACAATATTATGCCATTCAGTACGTTCCGGCACAACTGCTCCATTAGCTAAGGTATAGCCACGTTCAGAAGTGGCCATTGGGAAATTCGCTACTGCAGCACCACTATCAAAATAGCGTACCTCAGGATCTCTTCCCACATTTCCAATTAAAATAACTTTATTCAATGACATACGTATAGTAGGTTATATTTATATACAAAGAAACATAAAATCAATTACTTTTCAAAAAGGTTTGAATGCTTTTTAACCTGTTTCTTAAACAGTATAATCAAAAGAAAGTTGACTTCCCTTTTCCAAATAAATTTCAACTAAACGAGAAACGGCAAAATTTCCGATTTCACCGGAATTTATTTTTAAAAAGTTTTGCGGCATGGCTAAACCACCAGCAGATTCTACCCGGTAAAAAACAGCATAAATTATCTGGTGAGACAAAACATGTTTTATGGTTGTTAGTACAGGTGTTATTTTCAATGTTTTAAGATTCCCAAACAGAGACCGGAATTCCTTTGTCTGCTGAAGTTGTACAAAATCCATAGACTTTGGTGTTTCTATCAAAGGGAGCTCATATAATCCCTGCCAGATGTCCTTTTCAGTTCGTCTGTTCAACCAGGTAATCCCATTTTCCATAACATGAAAGTAGTGGAAAAAACGGTCTCTTGTTTTGGTCTTATTTTGTTTTACCGGTAGTTGTGAAATCTTCTTTTCCCTATAGGCAACACATATTGTATTCAGAGGGCAAACTGCACAATCCGGATTTTGCGGTATGCATTGTAAAGCACCAAACTCCATGATAGCCTGATTATGAAGGGCTGCATTTTCCGGATTCATAATTTCTCCTGCCAGTTCTGTAAACTCTTTCTTCCCCTTTCCTGTATCAATAGGAATCTCTACCCCAAACAGACGGGACAGTACCCGAAAGACATTTCCGTCGACAGCAGGATAAGGCTGATTCCAGACAAAGGATACAATAGCAGCAGCAGTATATTCCCCTATCCCTTTCAAAGAAAGAACATCTTTATATTTTTGCGGAAACTGTCCACTATACTTCTCCACAATGATTTTGGCAGTAGCGTGCAGGTTTCTGGCCCGGCTATAATAGCCTAACCCCTGCCAGTACTTTAAAACTTCATCTTCCGGAGCGGATGCCAAAGACCGGACATCCGGGAAACGTTCTATAAAACGATAATAATAGTCCATTCCCTGAACAACCCGTGTTTGCTGTAAAATTATCTCGGATATCCATATTTTATAGGCGTCGGTTACATTCCTCCAGGGCAAATCCCGTTTATTTATCTGATACCAATTTACCAACTGGTCACTTATTGTATAGTCTGACATATTAATCCTGTGAAATAAATCGATTTCAATCTAATATAAATATTTAAATATACAAAAGAATAATCAGATTAGGAG
>JAJBTP010000329.1 GCA_020860805.1 Tannerellaceae bacterium
GTGATATGTAGTTTCTTTTTGATGTATAGCACTCTATCTCTACATGCACAAACTGTGAATACAGAAAATATAACCTTAAAAGTACAAAATCAACCCGTATCCGATGTTTTTAATGAAATATCGAAACAAACCGGATTAAAATTTTTTTATGGCCAAACAGTTGTATCAGGCCAAATGCTAATCTCATTAAACTTAACAAACGCCAGTTTAAATAATGTCCTGAGTGAAATAACCCGGCAAACCAATCTACAGTTTAGCCGCGAAGATAATACGATTTCAGTAAGTCTTTCCCAGCCGGTAGCCAGAGCGGGGGGGGGGTACTACTAATCCTGTCCGTATATCCGGAACTGTATTGGATAACTTTAATGAACCTGTAATTGGAGCCAATGTAGTGGAAAAGGGTACTACCAATGGTACCATTACGGATGTTGAAGGTAAATTCAGTTTGAATATACAGCCAGGAAAGGTCTTGACAGTTTCATATATTGGTTTTCTGAATAGAGAACTTACCATAGGATCAGATACTAATTACCACATACATTTAGCAGAAGACACTCATAATCTGGATGAAGTAGTTGTTGTGGGTTTCGGTACACAGAAAAAGGTTAATCTGACAGGAGCTATCAGCACAGTGAGAATGGAAGATGTCCTGGGCGACCGCCCTGTTGTTTCTGCTACCCAGGCTCTTCAGGGAGCGATGCCAGGCTTAATGATTACGACAGATGTAGGGAAACCCGGAGAAGCCATGAAAATAAATATTCGTGGTATGAACCGTTTGAATCTGGATGAGTCAGGTGAAGGTTCTCCTTTGGTACTGGTTGATAACGTACCGATGGATATTAATATGCTTTCACCTCATGATATTGAAACCGTTACTGTTTTGAAAGATGCGGCTTCGGCTGCCATATATGGAGCGCGTGCCGCTTTTGGAGTTATTCTTATTACAACTAAACAGGCAACCAGGGGACAGAAAGTAAGAATTAATTATAATAATAATTTTGCTTTTACTTCTCCACAATCCTTAATACCAAAAGCCAGTCCTTTGGAATCGGTTCTGTTTTATAAAGATATGGGTTACGTAACCGGTACTTATAATGGAAACGATATAGATACGTGGTTGGATTATTTATATGATTATCAGGGAAATCCGGATAAGTATCCACTCGGGTATATATATGATGACGGAAGACGGTATGATTTAAAAGAGACGGACCATATGAAACGGCTGATGGATAAATCGGGATTCCAGCAAACTCATAATGTGGCAGTTGATGGTGGAACAGAGAAGGCTGCTTATCGCTTATCCTTTGGCTATCTGGATGAAGATGGTATATTAATAACGGATAAAGACCGGTACAGAAGATATAATATGTCATCTTTTGTATCTACAGAAGTGACCCAATGGCTGACAGCTCAGGCGGATGTTAAATATGCGAACGGAAAGCAGACAGAGCCTACATTACGCTCTTTAAGAAACTGGCCTAATTTCCGTCTGGCTCAGTTGATGCCTTCTTATTACCCGGAGGGTGAAATAGAGTTTGAAGGTAAAATGTATCCGGTGGCAACTCCCCGTTTTAATGTCGAAAACTCACCCACCAGAGAGGTTAACAATGAAGATATACGAATATTCGGGAAAGCTATTGTCACACCTTTTAAAGGAATGACTTTAAATGCAGAGTATACCTTTAACCGTGTAAACAGAAGTGAGAGTTCCTATAATAAAGTAATCCAATATCTGAATCCGGAAAGTGCTTATTTTTCACTGGCTTCGACTCACGGTGGTACTTCATCCTATGAGCTTATAGAACAAAAAACAGATTATAGTGCAATCAATCTGTATGGTAATTATGTAAAATCATTTGGTGAGCATAATATCTCTTTAATGGGAGGTTTTAACCAGGAATATAGTTACAGAGGACTATTAAAAGGAACCCGTCAGAATGTGGTGAATGCTGAACACCCATCGTTAGTAGGTTCCAGTGGAACACAAACAAACAGTGATGAGTACGATGAGTATGCTTTACGTGGACTTTATTACCGGGTAGGATATGATTATAAAGGTAAATACCTGCTGGAAACCAATGGCCGTTATGATGGTTCATCTAAATTCCCAAAAGGAGAACGTTTTGGATTTTTCCCCTCCGTATCAGCCGGATGGCGCATCTCAGAAGAGAGTTTTATGGATTTCTCCAAAGAGTATCTGACAAATCTGAAGGTACGTGCATCATTTGGCCAGGTAGGTAATCAGGCGATTAAAAACTATGCTTTCCTGGGAACTATGGATACCGGTAATGGATGGCTGGCAAATAATCAGTGGAACATTAATTATAATATGCCGGGCATATTCAGTGGAAGTTTTACCTGGGAAAAGGTTGAAACACTGGATATTGGTTTGGATATAGGAATGTTTGACAATCGGCTGGATATCGTCTTTGACTGGTACAGACGGGATGCAAAAGATATGTTGGCTCCCGGAGCAGATTTACCGGGCATACTGGGAGGAGATGCTCCGCTGGAAAATTCAGCGGATTTGCGCACTAAAGGTTGGGAATTAGCTGTGAGTTGGCAGGATCGTATTGGTAAAGACTGGCGGTATAGTGTCGGTTTTAATATTTATGACTCACGTACCCGGGTAACTAAATTTGAAAATGAAACCAATTTGTTGGGTAGCTTTAATACAACAACAGCCACATCAACCAGATACCGGGAAGGGATGGAAATTGGCAAAATCTGGGGATTGGTAACCGATCGTTACTATACAGTAGATGATTTTGAATATATTAATGAAGCAGAAAGAGTCTATATACTCAAAGAAGGAGTTCCTTCCCTGCCATCCAGCTATGGTACACCTCGCCCGGGTGATATCCTTTACAAAGATTTGGATAAGAATGGAGAAATTGATCCGGTGGGAGAGGGTACGGCTGATAAACCGGGTGACCGGGTAATTATTGGTAATAATTCACGCCGTTATCCGTATTCCATTCATGCCGGTGTTGGTTGGAAGGGCTTTGATGTTTCGTTGTTCTTCCAGGGTGTTGGAAAAAGAGATATCTGGCTGGGAACACGGCCCGAAGCAGATTACCTGGCATGGCCTCATACAGATAGGGATAATGCTGGTAATACTATTGTGTTGAAGCATCATCTGGATTATTGGACATATGATAACCCGGATGCCTATTATCCCCGGTTGAGTGATGTGAATGGTGGTAACAGGGGAACAAGTTCATACAACCGGCAGGTACAATCCAAATATATACTGGATGGTTCGTATATTAAACTGAAAAATATTACTGTAAGTTATACATTCCCCCGTGAATGGCTGGCAAAAACAAAAGCAATCAACTCCCTGAAAGTATTCTTCAGTGGCGAAGATCTCTGGACTAAACATCATATGTATAAAGGAATAGATCCGGAGCAGACAGTAGATATC
>JAJBTP010000509.1 GCA_020860805.1 Tannerellaceae bacterium
AGGGTTCTATATAAAAAAGCTACTTGTTGTATCTACTCCCGGTGCTATCTATTCCGGGATTTTTCTGCCATAACTACATGGTGTAAACTTACAGGGTACAAATATAAACGTTTTATTGTTTTTTAAAACACTTTACACAGCATAGTTCTTTTGATAATCCGGTTTACCCGGCAAGTAATAAGATATTTTCTTATTTTTACCGGATGAATTACCAATATCACATTACCGTTAACCCTATCCGGGGAAATGCCATCCAGGCTTTTGACTCCCTTTGCCGGGAATGGGGCGGAAAAGCAATCCTTATTTTACTTCCCAGTGGTGATTATGCAGAACAACCTATGTTAAGTCTTACCGTAGAGCGTAGTTTTGATTTACAGGGAGCTATTACCGAAGCAAATTTGTATGCCCGCCGGATAGATAAACAGGGATATCAGACCCGGAGAGTAAAAATAGAAGTGCCGGCTATGGATTACGGACACGTTGAGGTGCAAAATTCAGCCCATACTTTGAGTGGCATTGCCTGATAGAGTATGTTGAAAAAGAAGAGTTACAAATACTTTGTAAAGAACACAATCTATATATATCCCGCAATTGTATTGAACAGAATAAACGATATCTTACCCTCCGTTTATGGGGAGAGTACAAGGATTATCTGGCAAAAACACAGGCAGCCAGAGAACAATTACAAAACAGCAGTATTCAAATCATAAAAGAAAAAAATGAATACTGTGTATATGATAGTAATGCACTGTTAGATAAAGGTTGGGTATAATAAAAAACAGGTAGATTATGGACAATTTATTTCTTACACAGGAGGGCTTTATTCGCCGGGCAGCGATAATCAATGATGATTTTATGCTGAAAGGTAGTTTTGTTACACGGCAATATTTCTCAGACCCTACTTTAAGGAAACCGGCGGATTTGGATTGGGTATATCTGGGAGCTCCCCTACACGATGCTCTCACAGCAGAAGAAATCTTTAATACCTGGGCTACCAAAGTCACAGAATGTAAAGCGGATGACTCTATCCGGATAACCAGTTTTCAGGAAAACCCTTTCTGGCGGATGATAGATTATGCCATGGATGACGATTTTCCTACGGTTAATACAGATTTGACAGCCATTACCCATAGCGAAAAAGTTGACTTTAGTCTGGATATATCATTCAATCTGGATCCCGAACTTCCACCGGTAGGCATTATGTACAAACCAGCACAGGGAAATCCGTTTTACCTTTCCAAAACAACGGCTCCGGGTAACCAGATAGCCTGGAAACTACATCAAACGATTGTGCGAATGCGGTTCAAAGACCTCTTCGACCTTTATTTTATGTTGCAAAATGAAGCGTTTGACGAAAATGTACTTATACAAGCCTTACAAATCTACGTCAATGAATGCGGAGCAGATAAAAAGGACCCTACCCGTATACACTATCTTATCAATGGCGAATGGGAAAAATTACTGGATGTATTTACAAACAGTAGAGTTTCAAAAAAAGAGTTATTACTCAATACATGGAATATATGGCGTAACAATGAAAAGAATAGTTACGATTCCTCTAAAATCTTTGACTGTTATTCGTCCATAAGCCACATTACCGATTATACAGATGTGCTTCCCGTTAATCTGGAACTGTTTAAAAATTCTTTTTCGGAAGTGTGTGTCCGCAGTGGCCTCGCATGGCTTTGCCAACATCTGCCTGAGAACCAAAAGAAACAACGTACCAAATTCTGGGGATTATTCGGATAGGAAATAAACCGGATATTTAATCCGTCATGGCCGGAAGAGGGAAAAGTGGCTAAAACCAGCACTTCATAATCTTCCGGCCAATACTGATATTTAATCCTTGTTGTATGAAAATAAAAGTCATACATTTATATTACTCATGCAGTCAATAAAAAAGATATCTCCAGGCAACTTTTCTGACGGGTGTGGGAAACGTAGAAAATACCCGTGCGTACCCCTGCCTTAGTTACGCACATTCATTGAAAAAGTTACGCACACCCATCGAAATAGTTACGCACATCCGTCAGAATAGTTACGCACACCCGTTAAAATGGTTATGCACGGGTACTAAAAAAGATGACTTACCGTTTATTCAGAGGTATATAATCCACGTGGTCCGGTAAGACATTTTTGTAGGCAGGACGAATGATGCGTTTACCGGCGAAGTTGAGTTCTTCGTTGCGGTGAGCCGTCCAGCCTACGATTCTTGCCATAGCAAACAATGGGGCATAGATTTCTTTCGGCAATCCTATCATATCATACACAAAACCGGAGTAAAAATCAATGTTGCTGGATACAGTTTTCTTATTGTTCTTTACACGGGCAAAGACATCTATCGCGCGTCCTTCCAAACGTTCAAGAAAACGGAATTCTTTTTCCCGTTTCTTCTCTTTCGCCAGGTCGGCAGCCAGTTCACGGAGCAGTAAGGCACGGGGGTCGGAAATGGTATATACAGCATGCCCGATACCATAAATAAGTCCCGTTTTATTATACACCTCTTTATTGAGCATGCGGGTAAAGTAGGTATCTATCTCTTCTATACTCTCCCAATCGTGGATATTTTCTTTCAAATGATTGAACATATCTACTACCTGCAAATTAGCACCTCCGTGCAAAGGTCCTTTCAGTGAACCGATACCTGCGGCAATAGAGGAATAGGTATCTGTCATCGAAGAGGAAGTAACCCGGACTGTAAAGGTAGAATTATTCCCTCCTCCGTGTTCTGCCTGGAGGATAAGCAGTAAATCCAGTGTTCTGGCTTCCAGGTCAGTAAATTCGCCTTTGAGCATATAGAGGAAATTTTCCGCCAGCGTATATTCGCTTTTGGGATGGCGTATTTGCAGGGATTCTCCTTTATTATGATGGCGCAGCACATTATAGGTATATGCTATAATGGTAGGGAAACGGGCTATCAGCTCTATGGACTGGCGCATCAGGTTCTCTTTGGATAAATCATCCGGATTTTCGTCAAACGTATACAATTCCAGGACACTGCGGGAAAGGATATTCATAATATCCGAACCACGTAGTTCCAGGATATGCATGGTTGTTTCATGGGTAAGGGGCATATTCTCATTCAGAAACGACTGGAAAGTAGCCAGTTCCTCTTTGTCGGGTAATTTACCCGAAAGTAACAGATAGGTTATTTCCTCAAAACCGAAACGCTTCTCTTTGATAGCAGCATGTACTAAATCTTCTACATCGTATCCTCTGTAAAAGAGTTTTCCGGGAATGGGTTTGAGTTCATTTTCCGGAGTACGTTCATAGCCAACAACGTTTCCGATTTTCGTCAACCCGACCAATACACCCGAACCGTCTTCATTGCGTAAACCCCGTTTTACACCAAAATCTTTAAAAAGATTATTTTCTATTTTACATGTTTCTTTAATTGTTTCCGCAATTTTATAAAGCAGATAT
>JAJBTP010000538.1 GCA_020860805.1 Tannerellaceae bacterium
AATAACAGGTTAAATTCTACAAAGAACTACTGATTTGCGATGAATATAAAAACACTACTTGCATGTTGTTGCTCTACGATGCTGATAGGCACATTATATGCAAAAGGACCAGATAATAAGGGTATTGAAAAAAGTGCCCAGATAATGGGGGAACGGGTTTCCGAATTAATGGCGGATCGTATAAAGAAAGATGCTATTTTGAAAGATTTGGCAACTATCAATGAAGTTACGCTTGAAGAATTAATGGAGAGAGAACGATTGATGTTTCCCGCAGATGAATTATACGGCTCACACTGGGATAACACCTGGGTGAATCCCTATGCCAGAGCGAATATAACCTTCCCGGATTCAGCTAATATTGATTGTTCACAGTTTGTGATACCTATTGACGGAGATGTTCGGGTAACTTCCAAATATGGTATGCGCCGTCGCAGAATGCATAGAGGTATTGACCTGAAAGTTCAGGTTGGTGATACAATTCGTGCCGCTTTTGATGGAAAAATCCGTATGAGAAGCTTTGAACGTCGGGGTTATGGAAATTATGTGGTTATGCGTCATCCGAATGGTCTGGAAACAGTATACGGTCACTTGTCAGAATTTTTGGTAGAAGAAAACCAAATTGTCCGTGCCGGTGAGCCGATTGGTTTAGGTGGTAATACCGGACGTTCTACAGGTTCTCATCTTCACTTTGAGACCCGTATTTTAGGAATTGATATTAATCCGGCAGAGATTATTGATTTTGAAAATGGAGTTCCTCATAAAGATTTGTATGTATTTAAAAACGTCAAAGTAAACGGGCGCAGTACAAATATTTATACCTCTTCGGATACTCATTTTGTTTATCACCGTGTTAAGTCTGGGGATACCTTAGGAGCTATAGCCCGTAGATATGGGACCAATGTCAGTGAATTATGTCGCATAAATGGAATTAAAAGTACAACGACTTTACGGATTGGTCAATCCCTGCGTATAACTGTAGCGAATAGTTCTGTTGCCGGTAATCAGCCGAAAGCGACAACCACCTCACAGCCAAAAGTAGCAAAGGCCGCTTCGGGGCAAACAACTTCTCAGACTCCGGCGGTCGGTAATTCGACTGTGGAGAAAAAGTAACTTATCATAAAATTCAGTCGGGAGATACGTTAGGTGCTATTGCCCGTAAATATGGAACTACAGTTAATAAACTGTGCGAACTGAATGGGTATTACTCCCAAAACGGTATTAAAGTTAGGTCGTAATCTTCGTTGTTCATAAAGAAACAGAGAATCCTAATGTAGTCGCTATTCTTTTTTCTTCCCTGGTTGCATTTACCAGTGTGTAAGCTTTAGGCTCCCGGGGATTGGGATAGTGAGACCGGAACCATTCGAACTTAGCAGGTTCTGTACGCAGTAATGTGTCTGTAAAAACAGGATTATATGTTTCCAGAAACGCTCTTTCCAGACGGTAATCGTTATATTTGTTTAAATCAATGATGGGGTTTTGAGGAGGAAGAGGTTTAATCTCCTTCAGATTCGGAATTCCCAGGTTATATATATCATTGATATATTCCAGGCACATTCTTGTTGTATTGGATTTCCCGTCGGCTGAAAATCCTGCAATATGAGGAGTAGCCAGTAAGGTAGCTTTCAGGAGTTCCTGGTTGATAAAGGGTTCGTTCTCCCAGCAATCAAGTATTATATTCGTAATTTGTTTTTTTTGATGGGCCTTTAAAACGGTCGCAGTATCATGTACTGCGCCTCTGGAGGCATTTATAAACCAGGGCTTTTTCCGGCAACTATCAAAAAAAACGTCGTTGGCCAGATGAAAGGTGGGATATCTGCCTTCTTTGGTTAAAGGTGTGTGAAAAGTAATAATATCTGCTTCTGCGGCAATTTCTTCTAAAGAAACAAAATTAGTTGACCCTTCTTTCTCTACACGGGGAGGGTCATTCAGAAGGATGCGCATCCCATAACCTTCACATAATTTTTCGACTTCCTTTCCAACATGGCCGACTCCAACAATACCGATTGTTTTATTTTTGAGTGAAATTCCTTCTTTTAAGGCTACATACAAAAGACTGCTGAATATATATTGACCTACGGAAGCGGCGTTACAACCCGGAGCGTTTTTCCAGGTAATCCCTGCCTCCCTGCAAAAATGAGTGTCAATATGATCATAACCAATCGTTGCTGTGGTAATCAGTTTTACCTTGCTGCCTTCCAGTAGTCTCCGGTTACAGATATCAATGCTGCGGACGATTAAAACCTCTGCTCCCTGAATATTTTCAGGAGTAAACCCGGAGGAAGGAAGATACCGTACATCTGCATAAGGTTCTAATACACCCTGTAAATAAGGAATCGTTTGATCGGCTATGATAAGCATGTTCTTTCGTTTGATTTTATACTACAAATATAAATCCATAATACGGCTTTTTGTTCTATTTCAGTGGTATTCTATAAAATAACGACTGTTTTTTTGCAAAGTCGTTGATTTTTTGTATATTTGCGGGCGATTA
The DNA here is from genome assembly GCA_020860805.1 of Tannerellaceae bacterium. GTDB lineage: Bacteria > Bacteroidota > Bacteroidia > Bacteroidales > Tannerellaceae > UBA4116. Next base: position 2,492 of record JAJBTP010000538.1, read on the forward strand.
AAGCGGAGTTGAGGAGGGGGGCAGGTAGTCCCCTTCTTTTATTCTAACCAGTATGAATATGATAGATAAACAACTTATTGTCGGTTTAGTAGAAGAATTTTTATCCACTACAGAGCACTATCTGGTGGATGTGATGATTAAACCAGGAAATTTGATTGTAGTAGAGATTGATAACGATGAAGCTGTGAGTACGGAAGACTGTGCTGCTTTAAGTCGTTTTCTGGAATCTAAACTGGATAGGGATATGGAGGATTATGAGCTGGAGGTAGGTTCTGCAGGAATCACGTCTCCTTTTAAAATTCTCAGACAATATCAGAAGTATACCGGAAAAGAAGTGGAAGTCCTGTTGAAAAACGGAATGAAGCAAACAGGTATATTACAGTCGGCAGACGAAAATGGAATTGTATTGGTAGTAGAGAAAAAGATCAAACCGGAAGGTTCCAAAAGAAAGGTTACTGTTCAGGAAGAACAGCCTTACACATATGAAGAGATTAAAAATACGAAATACTTATTAAGATTCAAGTAAGATTATATTATGGCCAAGAAAGAGGAAACTATCAGCATAATTGATACCCTTGCGGAATTTAAAGAATTGAAAAATATCGACAAGGACACGATGATCAATGTTTTGGAAGATTCATTCCGCAACGTGATTGCAAAAATGTTTGGGACGGATGAAAATTACGACGTGATTATCAATCCTGAAAAAGGAGATTTTGAGATTTGGAGAAACCGTACTGTGGTAGCTGATGATGAACTGGAGGATTCAAACCTGCAGATTCCGTTGAAAGAGGCTCGTACGATTGACCCGGATTGTGAAGTTGGCGAAGAAGTAACTGATGAAGTGTACTTCGCTAAGTTTGGTCGTCGTGCTATTCTGAATCTACGTCAAACTTTAGCATCTAAGATACTTGAACTACAGAAAGAT
>JAJBTP010000501.1 GCA_020860805.1 Tannerellaceae bacterium
TTAGGAGATATAGGGAATATTATTCATTTTGGAGATTACTTTTATCTTGCATTTAAAAGCAATGGCTTGGTAAAGATAAAAAAAGAAAAAGAAGAGTTGAAAAGTGATTTTCTTATTGATATAGGAGTTTTCTGTATTCATAGTGATTATAACCAGCCGATTCTTTGGGTAGGTACTGATGGCGAAGGTGTTTATATGCATTATGATAAACAGGAACAGTTTGGAAATATCCTGTTGGATAATCTGCCTATATCTATACGTAAGCCGGTTCGTTCTATTTATACAAACTCACAGGGAGATCTCTGGATAGGGACCAAGGGAGATGGCATCATACGTATTAAAGAGTATGAAAAATATGACGGGCGTCCTGTTCCTAAAGAACAAATACAACATTATACGGTTGCAGACGGATTGTCAAATAATCAGGTATTTTGTTTTCTGGAAAGTAAATATAGAGATTTGGTTTGGATTGGAACCCAGGGACCGGGATTATCCTATTATTCTAAGAAATATGAAAATATTTATACGGTAAATAGCCGTGACAGGCAGATACAACGTGTGCATTCTGTTTGTGAAGTGAATGATTCAACTTTATGGATTGCAACTGCCGGAGATGGATTACTCGAAGTAATTCTGGAAGAAGATAAAGGGCTGAAAGTAAAAAGAAAAAATCGCTATAACCTAAAGGCGGGAGAAAATTTGTGTAATGAATTTCACTCAATGAGCTTTGATGGAGACTCTACTTTGTTAATAGGAAGTAGAGGTGGATATGGTGTCGTTCGGTTTAATATATATACCCGTCAGTATAAATTCCTTTCCTCCCTGCAAATGGATAATTCCACTATAGGAGATGTCTTATCCGTACATCAAAGCCAGGATTCCGTCTATTATTTTGGAGCCAGTTCGGGCTTGACTAAAGCCTCATTCAGAAAAAATGAAGCACCTGTTATCCGGCAGTTTGATAAGAACAACGGAATGATTAACGATATGATTCATGGTATCCTTGAAGATCATAATCACTGTATCTGGTTGAGTACCAATAAAGGCTTAACCAAATATAATCCTTATAATGATTTCTTTCATAATTATAGTTTTCCGGATCTGAAAGTCGTGGAGTTTTCTGATGATGCTTACTGGAAATGCCCCTATACCGGAAGACTGTTCTTCGGAGGAGTAAATGGTTGTGTTTGGGTCGATACCGTAGACTATATACCTACTTTATATACACCGATACTCCGCTTTTTTGAAATGAAAGCAGGGGAGCAACGAATTAGTTTGAATGGATATAATGTAGGTCGTGAGCGCCGGGCTTTATATATTAATCCGGATATTTCCGTTTTTTCTGTTTCTTTTGTTGTAACGGATTACATGGATGGAGATAATTATGAATACTCCTATCAGTTAGAAAATTATACCAACGAATGGATATCTCTTCAAAAAAATAATGAAATTACGTTTACCAATCTTCCGTATGGAAAATATACTTTGAAGGTAAGATATAAGAATGATGTATTTGATTCTTATGATTACTATTATCCCCTGGCAATAGTTGTATTACCTCCATGGTACCTGAGTTATTGGGCGTTAGGGATATATGGGCTCTGTTTTTTAGCTATCTGTGGATTTCTGATATGGCAGACAAAAAGAAAATTGGTAGAGCGTCAACAACAGATTACACAACGTATTAAGGAAGAACAGAAAGAAAAATTGTATGAAGCAAAACTGGAATTCTTTACCAATATAACCCATGAGTTATGTACGCCTTTGACGTTAATTAATGGAATTAATGAGCATATTCGTACCTATGCGACAGATTTACAGGAAGACGGACTGCTAAAATACTCTGAGATATTATCAGAAAATGTAAAAGGACTAAATGAACTTATCAATGAAATTCTGGATTTTCGTAAAATTGAAGAATCCGGTTTTACCCGTTTTAATATTCGTTCTGTATCAGTTATGGATATAATCACAAAGTTATGTAAGAGTTATCAACCGGTAGCTCAGGATAACTGTATTGAATATCAACTGAATATTCCGGATAAAATAGAGTGGAATACGGATGCCGCCTATTTAAAAAAATAATGACTAATCTTTTGTCCAATGCTTTTAAATACACACCGGAAAACGGACAAATCGAGGTCTCTGTTTATAGAGATGAACAGAAGTTGGTTTTGAAAGTGATTAATACAGGTGAAGGTATTGACGAAAATTTGTTGCCGGCTATTTTTGACAGGTATCATATTCTTGAAAATATGAATGAGAATATGTATACGGAAATCTCTACTCGCAATGGACTGGGATTATTTATATGTAAAAGTCTGGTAGAAGCATTACAGGGTAGTATAACAGTACAAAGTAGCAAAGATACCTATACTGAATTCATTGTAACACTTCCTGTGTTAGAAGGAACTCTTTCGCAGGTAGAAGATGAAACACCGGAAGCAGTATTTATTCCTTCTGCTGTTAGTAAAGAAGAGACAACAGAAGAAGATAAACCGGTAATTTTAATTATTGATGATAATAAAGACATTCTTTGGCTTATTTCTAAAGAATTATCTTCTACTTATAATGTAAAAGAAGCTACAAATGTAGAAGATGCTTTTTCTATTCTGGAAAAAGTATTACCGGCTCTAATTATTACAGATATTATTATGCCGGAAATTAATGGACTGGAATTTATCACCCGGTTAAGAGCAAATAAATTCACCAAACATATTCCTATCGTCGTGGTTTCTGCTAAAATTTCAGATACCGAACAGGCAGAAGGTATTAATATCGGGGCGGATGCTTATTTAACCAAGCCTTTTTCCCCGATTGTATTACATTCAATCGTGAATCGTTTGATCATAAATAAAAAGGAATTGAAAGATTATTTTTATTCACCGGAAAGCGCTTATGATTATACACAGGGACAGGTCGTACATCAGGAAGACCGTACTTTTCTGGATATGGTGACACGTATTATAGAAGAGAACCTGGAAAAAGAAAATCTGCGTCCTGAATTTATCGCCGATGAAATGGGGATAAATACCCGTAATTTATACAGACGTTTTAAGAAAATATCCTCTTTGTCTCCAAGTGATTTTATTAAGGATTATCGTTTTTCACAAGCTGCCCGGTTATTGGTTACAACCAACCTGAATGTCCAGGAAATAATTTATAAAGTAGGCATCAATAATAAATCCTATTTTTACCGGGAATTCCAGAAAAAGCATGGAGTAACTCCCCGCGAATACCGGCAACGGCAATAATGTCGTTAGCCGTTATAACTAATTTATATGTAAAAAAGTGTCGGAATTTTCATAAAAAGTATCCTGAACAACCGTATGTTCAATTGTGATACTTTTATTGTCTTGCGAGATAAACCAATTTAGCTTATACTATCTTATCATTGTGAAATCTTTGACTTTAAT
>JAJBTP010000482.1 GCA_020860805.1 Tannerellaceae bacterium
CAAATAAATAATTTACTGGAAATAGAGCAGGAACCTGAATATTATGCAGAACAGGTTCAGTTAGGCAACGATTAACCAGCAGAAATAAGAACAAAAAAGCGGACTTCCAAATAATAGAAGCCCGCTTTTTTATATTTATATTATCTATAGAATTATTTTCCTGAAAGTTTTTCTTTCAATGCTGCTAATTCTTCAATGTCACCTAAAGTAGTTTTCTCTACTGGACCAGTAACCATTGCATTGTCATCATTTTTGCGCTTAGTAGAAGCTTTCTTTTCACCTGCTGCTTCTTTCTTAGCACCTTTTTGCTCATCTTCGTGGATACGGCTATGAGAAAGAATAATACGTTTTGCTTCTTTATTGAATTCAATTACTTTGAATTGTAATTTTTCATCAACTACTGCTTGTGATCCATCTTCTTTAACAAGGTGTTTTGGGGTTGCGAAACCTTCTACACCATAAGGAAGAGAAATTACAGCACCTTTATCTAATGCTTCAATGATAGTACCTTCGTGGATTGAACCTACAGTGAATATTGTTTCGAATACATCCCATGGATTTTCTTCCAGTTGTTTATGACCTAAGCTCAGACGACGGTTTTCTTTATCAATTTCCAGTACCTGTACTTCGATTTCAGCACCAATCTGAGTAAATTCACTTGGGTGTTTGATTTTCTTAGTCCATGAAAGGTCAGAAATATGAATCAAGCCATCTACCCCTTCTTCGATTTCTACAAATACACCGAAGTTAGTAAAGTTACGAACTTTAGCAGTGTGTTTAGAACCTACAGGGAAACGAGATTCAATATTTTCCCACGGGTCAGATTTCAATTGTTTAATACCCAAAGACATTTTACGCTCGTCGCGATCCAAAGTCAGGATTACAGCTTCAATTTCGTCACCAACTTTCATGAAGTCCTGAGCACCACATAAATGTTGAGTCCAGGACATTTCCGAAACGTGGATAAGACCTTCTACACCTGGAGCAATTTCAATGAATGCACCATAGTCAGCCATAACAACTACTTTACCCTGTACTTTATCACCAACTTTCAGTTCAGCACTTAAAGCATCCCATGGATGAGGAGTAAGCTGTTTCAGACCCAAAGCGATACGTTTCTTTTCATCATCAAAATCAAGAATAACCACGTTGATTTTCTGATCCAAAGTAACAATTTCTTCCGGATGAGAAACACGCCCCCATGAAAGGTCTGTGATATGAATTAAACCATCTACGCCACCCAGGTCGATGAAGACACCGTATGAAGTGATATTTTTAACAGTTCCTTCCAATACCTGACCTTTTTCCAGTTTCGAAATAATATCTTTCTTCTGTTGTTCAAGTTCTGCTTCAATAAGAGCTTTGTGAGATACAACAACGTTTTTAAATTCCTGATTGATTTTAACAATCTTAAATTCCATTGTTTTACCTACAAATACATCATAATCACGGATAGGTTTAACATCGATTTGCGAACCTGGTAAGAATGCTTCGATACCAAACACATCTACAATCATACCGCCTTTTGTACGGCATTTGATGAAACCTTTGATAATTTCGTCTTTTTCAAGTGCTTCATTAACACGCTCCCAGGAACGTGAAGCACGAGCCTTTTTGTAAGAAAGGATTAACTGTCCTTTTTTATCTTCCTGGCTTTCAATGTAAACTTCTACTTCGTCGCCTACTTTCAGTTCAGGGTTGTAACGGAATTCAGACATTGGTACAATACCATCTGATTTGAAACCAATATTTATAACAACTTCACGTTTATTCATTGTTGTTACAGTTCCCATAACGACATCCTTGTCCTTAACGGTATTCAAGGTTTCGTCATACGTTTTTACAAGGTCTTCCTTGCTTACGCTGGAAAGAACATCTCCATTTTCGTAAGAATCCCAGTTAAAATCTTCAACTGGCTGGATGTTTTTTAAATTTTCCATTCTTAAATTGTTAATACTAAGTTTGTTTTAATTAGTAAGTTAGACATTATATTGTCATTTCTCAAAAGTGGAGGCAAAGGTAGTGCTTTTTTCTCATTCCCAATTGTTTTTACATAAAAAAGCAGGACAAATCCTGCTTTTTTATCTTGTTCTATTCCCTTTTCTCTATCCACTTTCTGTATTGTTTTCGAAAAAAAGAATCAAGTAGTAACAATAAGATTGCCAACAAAAAGATTATACCATATAAAGAAAATTCAGGTAAAGAGACCTTCCATAATGTTCTATTAGTAGAGAAAATAGTTAGGTCTATTTTCCAAATGGTTATTCCACCAATAATAAGCAAAAAAAGTATAGCGAATGATAACCCCACTCTACTCCAATATTTATTTCTTTTCTGAATCCGAACATACTCTGTCCGGATATTATTCATCATATTTTTTCTGAATAAAGGAGATAATTTGTCCTGTGGTAATTGACTAAATATATTAGCCAATCTGTCATTCTTTATTTCTATTTCATTCATACGACTGCCCTTTCCATTGCTTTTATTAAAACATACAATTTTTTCCGGATACGAAATAACTTCGTTTTTATATTTGAAGACGAAAAACCTGTTATTTGAACTAATTCTTCTACAGATTTATTCTCCATGTAATAGAATAGAATCAGACCTCTTTCTTCCGGAAGAAGTTGTTCTAATGCTTTTTCCAATAAAGAGACCCGTTCAGTTTGCTCTATATAACCCAACATATTGGCAACCTGCTCTTCCGATACATTTGATATTTGTGTATCTTCAACAGCCAAAAACTCGACTTTTTTATGCCGGGTATAAGAGATAGCAGTATTATATGCGATACGATATAACCAGGATGAAAAATTACTCTCCTCCTTAAAAGAAAACAATCCACGAAAAACCTTCATAAATACATCCTGTGTCAGTTCTTCAGCATCTTCCCTGTTTCGAATAATTTTCACGATAAGAGCAAAAACCCTATCGCTATATTTATCCAGCAAACAGGCAAAGTATTCATTCTCTCCCCTTTTTATCCTATGGACATAATATGTATCAGTATACAATTCCATTTATATAATGGACGCAAAACCTATAAAATGGTCACAATTCTTCAAAAATAATTTTTTTATTCCTGATTCCTGTAACCAAATAAAAAGAGATGCGTCAAATAAGCAAACAAATTAGTAACCATCAAAAATTAAAGCAGTATGTTTGACTCATTAGTACCTCCTCTTGTATGTGGGATTATATTTTTCACTGTTTACAGGATTATCGAATTATTTGCACGACGCGGCGAAAGGATAAGTATTATCGAAAAGCTGAGTGAAAACCTGGATCCTTCTATTATGGAGAAACAAATAAAATCAATGAATTACTTTAATAAGATATCTTTTAGTTCTCTGAAGACTGGTTGTCTATGTATAGGATTAGGTCTTGGATTACTTATAGGTTACTTCATCAC
>JAJBTP010000268.1 GCA_020860805.1 Tannerellaceae bacterium
ATTTGTATCTGACTAAATTAAACCCTAAATAAGAGAATGCATACTCATTCAGATAATTCTACCGGTTCATTGAACAAAATAGTAGCACTTTGGTATATACCTTTTTTTCTATTTTTTTAGGACCTGTCTCTTCGCTGGGTATATGGTATGTAGCACATATAACACGTTGTAAAAAATATACAGGCATTTTTGTAATTTCTTTTTTATTACAGATAGCAGCCTTCTTTTGTTTATTTACCCTGGATGAGGATAGTTTTTTATTGGCTCCCACTGTTTTTTTACTGGGTGTGACCTGGCTTATTTCTGTTGTTTTTATGGCTGTTAAATCCGGAGAGGTTTTACGGGCATTGAGTTTTTCCGCTCCTGTTACAGAGGAAGTACCGGATGTGGTGGAAGTACCGGATGCGAAAGAAATCGGTAGTCAGTTGATTCAGAATCTTACAAAATGGAGGGGAGAAATTGAGTCAATTGAAATGCAACAGGATATTACCCAGTTGATAAAATCCTGTGAAATCATTTTAACCCGGAATGATGAAGAGAGTCTGAAGTTTTTTTAATCGCTACGCAGAACGCCTGGACCATACACTTGCCAAATATGATGAGATAGAAAATACCCGGATTAATTCACCGGAGATGAAGAAAACAATGCGACTGATAGAAAAGAGTATAGCAGATTTAGTTATTGTTTTCAGAAATGAAATTAATGAAATGTATAAAAGAGATATGTTAGACCTGGGTGCTGATACAGCTGCTTTTATGCACGACTTGAGAAATAAAGGACTTATAGATTGATTAAAAGAGTATAATATGGAAAAAATCGTAACAGACTTAGTCTTAAATCCGGAAGAAGAACTAACACCGGAAGAACGTTCTAAAGTAGAATCCTATAAATCATCCATTGATTTTAGTCGTCCGGATCAAACATTACAATATAGTGTTGCTGCGCAAAGTCGTTTAACCAATTTTGCTGATAACGTATTAGCAACTGTACGCTCCCGTGATATGGGAGAAGTAGGAAAGCTACTTTCGGAGCTTAGTGTGGATTTGCGGAAATTTGATAGTGCTACTAAAAAGGATGTCCGTATTTTGGGCTTTTTCAAATCTCTCAAAAGGAAAGTTGCTTATTTGCAGGCAGAATACAATAAAGTGGAGAAGAATATTTCACTTATCGGGCAGCAACTTCAAAAGCATGTGCAGACATTGGTCAAAGATATCTATATCTTTAATGAACAGTATGAAGAAAACTGGAACTATTTCCGTGAATTAACACTGTATATTGTAGCCGGTAAGGAAAAGATTGCCCAAATGCATAATGAAGTCTTACCTCAAATGAAAGAAGAAGCTCAGCGTACACAGGACGACCGGCTAATTCAGCAATATAATGATTGTGAACAACAGGTGAACCGGTTTGAGAAAAAAATTCATGATATGAAGCTGAGCCGGATGATTTCTATCCAGTTAGCTCCTCAAATCCGTATGGTGCAGAATAACAGTCTGACGATGGTGGATAAGATACAATCAACAATTATGAATACACTTCCTCTGTGGAAAAACCAGATGGTTCTTTCATTAGGTCTGGCACATGCACAGCAGGCACTGGAAGCTCAGAAAAAAGTGACAGATGCGACTAATCAGTTATTAAAGAGCAACAGCGAGATGTTGAAACAATCAACCCGGCAAATTGCATCAGAAAGTGAAAGAGGAATTGTGGATATGGATACAATCCGCAAAGCCAATGAAGATTTGATTCAATCTATGGAAGATTTAGTAAAAATACAGGCAGAGGGCCGTGAAAAAAGACTGGCTGTTGAGGTTGAACTCAAAGCGGCTGAAGATGAACTTAAAAAACGTCTCCTTCAGGAAACTTCAAATCAAACGAATTAAGAGAAAAACTCCGGTAGAACTTTTATTATTTCTACCGGAGTTTTTTATTAAATGGTTACCATTTCCCCCAATGTACGTTTTCAGGTTTCCATTTGTCTTTGGGTTGCTCATTTTGGGAAGGATAACCAACCGGTATGATATTCAAAGGTATGATATGTTCCGGTAAATTAAGTAATCCGGCAATGAATTCCAGTCTGTTTTCTGCCGGGTAGATACTTGTCCATACACCTCCCAGACCTAATGAAGTTATTGCTAACAGAATGTTTTGAGAAGCAGCAGAACAGTCCTGAATCCAGTATTCCTGTAACCATCCTTCACCGGCTTTTTGCATGTCTCCACAAACCAGAATAGCAACTGGTGCGTCTTTTATCATTTTGGAGGTAGCCAGTTTTTCACCTATAGCATGCATGATTTCTTTGTCTTCAATTACAATAAATTGCCAGGGTTGTTTGTTGATGGCACTTGGTGCCGCCATACCTGCCCGAATGATAGCTTCAAGAGTTTCTCGGCTCACCGGGCGATTGGTATAATTACGGATACTGGTATGTTTGTGGATAGTTTCCAGAACAGAGTTAGGATATGTGCCGGAGCCTTCCATCTGCTCCTGATTATTACAACTAATGTGTAAAGTTGTCATACTAAAGATTAAAAATAAAACGTAGATTACATTACGGATTCTTGATGTATTCATTTTGAATTATTATATATGTTTTGTTTTTACTCTTGTCTGCTGTGGGAAGCAAAAGTATTATCTTCACTTCAAAAAAGAAAGTACCTACCAAATAGTTATATAGTTACTAAAAGTAGTGAATTATGGATTGTCAGATGCATACCGGAAAGTATTTTTTTCAGGGAGAAGAATATATTTGTTCATTGGAGTTGGCTATGGATATTATAGGTGGTAAATGGAAAACAATGATTGTTTACCACTTGAAAGATGGTCCTCTGCGTTCAGGTGAATTACAAAGAACTTTACCTCAGATTAGTAATAAAATGTTTACCCAGTCTATTCGTGAACTCGAAAAGTGTGGACTGGTAGAAAGAATAGTATATGCAGTTATTCCTCCTAAAGTAGAATATCAACTAACAGAAATCGGGAAGTCTGTTTTACCTATCGCTCTTAGTCTGGCGGAATAGGGAATACAAATAAGGAAAAAACAGGATAAATAAAAAAGTAAATAACTAAAATATCAGAAAGTATCTTCATCTACATCGAACCTGCTGCCTTTTTCTATTTTTTCATCCTGGATAATACTTATTTTTCCATCTACTTCCAGAATGGCTAAATCAATTAAATGGATGTTTTCAATTCCATTCTCCCGGCATACCTCTTTTAATTCCCGGAGATTAATTCTGTTTTTTCTAATTCTTTTTTATTTAGTTTTCCATGTCTTATCAGAATAATAGGTTCCCCTTCCATAATATACTGAAACTTGTCTGATTTATAAAGCAGAAATTTGAGGAACTTATTGACACAAAACAGACTGGTTGCTGCTAATATACCACCGATAAGTGTAGTATC
>JAJBTP010000418.1 GCA_020860805.1 Tannerellaceae bacterium
ATATTCTTTTTTCCTGTTTAGAAGTTAACATTTAATCCAAAAGAAATAGTAGTAGTCAGAGGATACAGTTTCCCATGCCCTCTGCCTCCGGATAGTGTTTCAGGGTCAAACATGTCTGCAATTTTTGAGAAGGTCAACAGATTATCTCCTGAAAAATAAACACGTACGGATTGCATACCGGCTTTTGCTATAATATGTCTGGGGATGGTATAACCAATCTGCAGATTCTTTAACCGTATATAAGCCGCATTTTGCAGGTAACCGGTTTGCTTTTTTTGATTCATATCATTGCCGAATAAAGGACGTGGATAATACCCATTTGTATTGCTACCCAGTTCGTCTCCTTCGGGACGCCAGAAATTCCAGTGTTCCACAAATGCAGCTGATTGCCAAAGACCTTCTGCTGCCCCCTAGAAGTAAGGGCCGGTCAGAAAAAAGTCACGTTTGGCAGTTCCCTGCAGGAAGATTGAAATATCGAAACCCTTCCAGGCCGCATCCAGTGTTATACCAAAATTATACCGGGGAGTACTGTTCCCGATAATTCTTTGGTCACCCGGATCATCCACTGTATTGGAACCTTCACTAACGGAACCATCTCCGTCCAAATCTGCATACATAATATCACCAGCCTGCCAGTTATTGCCCCAGGTGGGCTGGTTGCCTTTTAAGTGGTTTGTCATTTGTTCATCTGTCTGAGCAATACCTACCGTCGTATATCCCCATATTTCACCTAATTTCATACCGTCATAATACGTTTGTGCCAGTGATTTAGTTTCATTCGGATATTTAGTTACTTCCTGTTGTCCGTCTGATAAAGTCAAGCGTGCTCCATAACTAACCTGTTGGATTTTGTCTCTCCATGCAAGTTCCAGTTCCCAGCCATAGGCTTTCAGGTTTGTATTATTGATTTTTGGAGCATTGGCTCCTAATACAGTTGGTAAAGTTGGTGCTGGCCCTACCATATCTTTTGTATGCCCGGGTATAGTATTCAAAAGTTCCGGTCAGACGATTATTTAATGTGGCAAAGTCAAGTCCGATGTTCCGTGACTCAATAGTCTCCCATGTCATTAATGTACTGATAATTCCCGGCATTTCAGAGGTGTTTAATCTGTTGCCGTTAATTATCCACTCACTATTATTACTACCGGTACTGAGCGTTTGATAAAAAGGATACCATAATTCATTCCCATAACTATCTACTGTATTGGTGTTTCCTAACTGTCCCCATGAACCTTTTAATTTTAGCATAGAGAAGATAGACGTGTAGTTTTCAAAGAAATTTTCTCTTGCGATATTCCAGCCCGCAGAGAAAGAAGGGAAGAATGCCCAACGTTTATCCCGCAGGAAACGGGAAGAACCATCATACCGACCGTTTAATTCCAACATATAGCGGTCCTGGTAATTATAGTTGATACGTGCGAAATAACCTGCAACAGCAGTTTCGCGTGCTGAACCGGATATTACTTCATTTGATTGGGTGTTAGACAGGAAGGGTGACGATATAGATATCAGATTATCACCTCTTGCAGCCATTTTATTGTCTTTTTTTAATTCGGCATTCAATCCGGCTAAAACTTTAAAATAATGTCCATTTATAGTTTTAGAATAATCCGTATAAATATTGGTTGTCAGATAGTCTTGTTTAAACCGTTCTTCTGTTAAGCGGGTAGTGCCGGCCGCTAATTCTCCATTCAAACTGTAAGTATATGGATTATTTTCTACATCGTATCCTATAGCAGGTAGGATTTCCTGATGTTGATTATAATAATAGGCACGGATATTACCTTCAATATTAATTTTCCAGTCTTTAATCGGTTCTAAAATAAGCCCTATCTGATTGGTATAATAATCACTGACTTTCGTATAAACCCCTCCCTCCTGTAATTGTATCGTTTCCATTTCTGGTGTCAGATGTCCATTTGGATCATACAGAGGGTTGTTGGGCCAACGGCGTGCTATATTATGAAAGAAAAGTTCATTCATATAACTGGGTCTCTGAAAATCTTCACGGGTCCATTTGGATGTATAATGAAGTGTTGCCCAATCTGTTAATTTTGCGGATATTTTACCATCAATTGTATACCGGTCAAACTGGTCTTTCCCATATTTTATTAATCCGTTCTGGTTCATGAAACTTCCACTTACCCGGTAGGTTATCCGGTCATTTCCTCCACTTACACTTATATTATGTTCATGAGAAGCAACCCAGTTTTTGTAATATTCCTGAAACCAGTCCGTATTACCATTTGCTGCTTCATAGATAGACCAACGGCCATTAGCTTCATTAGGAACCAATCCGTAATCAATGATACCAGCCTGATAATCTTTTATTCTTTGTAAAACATCATCTGTAAATACAAAACCTCCGTTTGTATTAAACTGGGCACGATTGAAATATTGTGCAAAGGAGTAAGAGTCCATCATCTGGGGTAGATTGATTGGATTTGTAAAGCGCAGGTTACCGGAATAGTTTACATTGGTTTTTCCACTTATTCCTGATTTTGTTGTAATTAGTATTACGCCAAAGGACCCTCGTGCTCCATAAATAGAGGCGGACGCTGCATCTTTTAAAACAGAAATAGTCTCGATATCATTGGGATTTATGGTATTCATATTACCTTCTATACCATCAATTAAGACCAGCGGGCTTGCTTTGGAACCGGAAGAAATGGTTCCGATACCACGAATATTCATTTCCATAGTACCATCCAGGGTTCCTCCATCTCCTTTATCTTTATAAGAAAAGTTTAATCCGGGTACCATTCCCTGTAATGCCTGGGATACATTTTGCACCGGACGTGCTTCCAGCGCCTCTGCATTTACCATGGAGACAGCTCCGGTTAGGTTCACTTTCTTTTGGATGCCATACCCTACGACTACTACTTCTTCCAGCAGTTGATTATCTTCCAGCAGATTGATTTTTAAAACAGATTCTCCATTGTAAGTTATCTCCTGGGAAATGTAACCAATAAAAGAAATTACGATAATATTCCCTCTTTGTACGTTTTCAAGGGTAAACTTTCTGTCCATATCCGTAATAGTACCGTTTGTGGTACCTTTTACACTAACAGACGCGCCGGTAACCGGCCCTAATACATCTTCAACCACGCCTGTGATTTTTCCTCCCTGCTGAATCCGGTTTGTTTCCGGATAAACTTCATTGGCATATAACGGATGGAGTGAAGTTAAAATGCTTATACTTAATAGAGTTAGCAGGTAACGTTTAATAGTTTTTTGCATAAGATTTAATCTCAAATAAATTATTCACTTTTTCATATCCGGCATATTCTCTCCCATATGCCGCCAAGAGTTCACACATATTTTGTGCAGTTCCTTCAGTTAACGTTTAGTACAATGCATTGTTTTTAAGTTCTCTCAGAACTGCTATGATATAGTGTGTAATAA
>JAJBTP010000165.1 GCA_020860805.1 Tannerellaceae bacterium
GTGAAGAAATGGAACGTATACTACACTACGTGTGGAAATACAAACTGTACCACACCACACAACTAAACACTACCGACGGCTTACCCCTGACAGTTATTGATCCCGGATTTCATAATTCAGATGCAGGCCCGGACTTTTTTCAATGCTAAAATTAAAATAGGAGAAACCATCTGGGCCGGAAGTATTGAACTTCACGACCGGAGTTCGGACTGGTATAAACACGGACATCAGAATGATAAAAATTACGATACGGTTATATTACATGTCGTAGGAATTCATGATAAAGAAGTATCCGGCCCCAATCATATCCCTATCCCCACCTTAATACTTTCCATTCCTGAAAATATTCATCAGAATATAGAATGGTTATTATATCATGACAAAACACTTCCCTGTCTGCATGCAATAAAAGAGGTAGACACTATATTTCTATACGCATGGCTGGGAAAACTGATAAACGAACGACTGGAACGTAAAACGGGAGATATATTCCGGTTACTGGAAAAGTATCAGGAAGATTGGAATGAAGTCTTTTATATTACTCTTTGCCGTAACTTTGGTTTTGGTATTAATAACGATGCCTTTGAATGGCTGGCAATCCATTTACCTTTCCGGTACATACTTAAACAACGGGGTAGCAGTTCACAAATAGAAGCTATGCTACTGGGGCAGGCAGGATTATTAAATGAGTCCGGAGAATGTCATTACTACAGACTTCTGCAAAAAGAATATCAATTTCTGAAACATAAGTTCGGACTAACCACAAATGAAAACTATTTTTACAAATGTCTCCGTACCCGCCCGGGAAATTTTCCACACGTAAAACTGGCACAACTGGCAGCTATTCTAACACAACATGATAATCTTTTCACCGCTATTTTAAATACTACCGAACCCGAAAAACTAAAAAAAATATTTCCAGCTTCCACCTTCAGATTATTGGTTAACTCACTATCACTTCCGGTATACTTCAGCCCATAAAGTAAAAATACTGGGAGAAGAAGCCATCCGGGTCATTCTAATCAACACGGTGGTGCCGGTTCTCTTCGCCTATGCTTTACATACCAGACAAATCGAATATAGTGAACGGGCTATCTCTATTCTGGAAAGCCTTCCGCCAGAGAAGAACCACATCATAACTCTTTTTAGTAAAGCAGGTTTAAAGCCTCAACACGCCGGAGAAAGCCAGGCACTTATTCAGCTAAAAAAAGAATATTGTGACCGGAAAAAGTGTTTATACTGTCAAATCGGATTCCGCCTTTTGAAAAGATCCAGCGCTCTTTAAATCAGTTAACTATTTCAAGAAAATGTGATTAAACTAAAACAAGAACACTTATTTTAAGTTAATCCAAGGAAAATCTCTATTTTTGTTCCGGTTTGCTATATGCCAGAAAAAGGTTTGCCCAAAAAGTGTTAAACCAGCAGACGAACCTTTAAGATATAAATGTGTTATTCTTAATCAAATTTGAATGGATTACAAGGGTATGAAGAATGGAATGTTAGGGTTGTTGGTAGTATTCATCATCATGTTGATATACTCCTGTGCGAATATGGCTTCGCCCTCAGGAGGTCCGTATGACGAAGATCCGCCCAGAGTTTTAGGAAGCACCCCAGAACCCAATCAAACCAATTTCCAGGGAAAAAAGATTGAAATTCTATTTGATGAGATGATACAGATTGAAAATCCACTGGAAAATGTAATCATTACCCCTCCACAACGGAATATGCCGGTTATTAAAGCAATCGGAAAGAAAGCGGTTGTCGAACTACGAGATACATTAAAAGAAAATACTACCTATACCATTGACTTTACCAGTTCTATTAAAGATAGCAATGAAGGCAATATCCTGGAAAACTTTTCATTTGCCTTTTCAACAGGAGATGTTATAGACTCACTGGAAATTTCCGGAGTCCTGTTAAATGCAAAAGATCTGGAACCAATGTCGGGTATTACGATTGGTTTGCATATAAACTTAGAAGATTCGGCTTTCCGTACAGAACCTTTTTTACGTACTTCACGAACCAATGACCGGGGACGTTTCACCATTCGTAATATTGCTCCCGGAACCTATCGTTTATATGCACTGAACGACCTGAACAGGGATTATATGTTTGACCAGCCAGGAGAAGATATAGCTTTTCTGGATACACTGGTCACTCCCCGGGTCGAACTTGCTATGCGGCAGGATACTATATGGGCAGATTCGCTGACAGTAGATACAATCTATACAGTCGAATATTCAAAATATCTTCCAGATAACATTACTTTAAAGCTATTTCAGGAAAATTTCATCCGTCAGTATATGACTCGTCCGGAACGTACGGCAGCTAATAAGTTTACACTAAAATTCAATGAGCCGGTTGATACTATTCCTGACCCGGTACCTTTAAACTTTACTCCGCCGGAGAGTGACTGGTATGTTACCCAGCCGGAAGATCAGGGGAGAATAATCCATTACTGGATACGGGATTCATTAATATACCAACTGGATACATTAGATTTATCGGTTAGTTATCTGAAAAGCGACTCCCTGAATTTATTACAACCCCAGATAGATACCGTACAATTAATTCTGAGACAACGTCCACAGGAGAAAAAGAAAAGTAAAAAAGACGACAAAGAAGAAGAAATCGTATTTTTAAATATGGATATCAATGCCTCCGGAACAAAAGATTTGCGGGATACTATCAGTATCAAATTTGATGAGCCGGTAATAGAGTTGAATAAAGAGTTATTCTATTTACAACAAAAAGTAGATACACTCTGGCATGAAGTAGACTTTGAATTCTTTCCGGACCCAGACAATTCACTGAATTACTTCCTGCGAAGAAGCTGGAAATACGGAGAAGAATACCGTCTGGAGGTAGATTCTGCAACCGTCTATGGAATTTATGGAAAGTGGAATAATACTTATAAAGGAGATTTCAAAATAAGAAACAGAGATGAATACGGACATCTTTACCTAAACGTTACTGGTATAGATCCGTCAATTCCATCATTTATAGAACTATTGAATAAGAGTGATGCACCTGTTCGCAAAGTAAAAGTGACAAACGGGGGTGCATTATTTATGGACCTCAGGCCGGGCACCTATTACGCCCGGCTTATACTGGACGTAAATGACAACGGAGAGTGGGATACCGGCAATTATGAACTAAAGCTTCAGCCGGAAGAAGTATTTTATTGCCCTAAGCCATTAGAAGTAATGCAAAACTGGGAAGTGGAAGAAAACTGGCATGTAACTGCGGAACCTATTGATAAGCAGAAACCGTTGGATATTACGAAAAATAAACCAAAAGAACCAACGCAACGAAACAGAAGAGATCGTTAAAAATGAAGAATATAAGTTGGATAGTGGCATTATTGCTCATATTATTATTTAATAATCAGCAAAGTATAGCC
>JAJBTP010000107.1 GCA_020860805.1 Tannerellaceae bacterium
TTCTTACCTTTAGCAGTAAATAGAGAAAATTAAGAGAATGTTAACAGTAGTACATATGGGAGTTCAGACCATTGTAGGCACAATACTATTTATATGTTATTGTGTCACAATACTTGGGCTAATACTTGTCATTCTCACCGAAAACCGGAACCCATTAAAAACCATCCCATGGGTAATAGTCCTTGTATTACTACCCGGGATAGGATTGCTTTTTTATTTTCTCTTTGGACAGGATAACCGGAAACAAAAAATCATCTCCCGCCGGATTTATAAACGTATCATGAAACGTCCACACAGTAATAGCCCTAAAAAAGATAGTTATCCTGTTCCTCTACAATACCGTCCGTTGGTTCATCTACTGGGAATAAGTAACGAGTTTTCTCTTTTATATGGAAGTGAAATTTCCGTTTACACGACAGGGAATGAAAAATTCAAAGCATTGCTTGAAGCTCTCCGCAATGCCCATCACCATATCCATCTTGAATACTATATCTTCTGCGATGACGAAATAGGCAGACAGGTACAAAACGTGCTTATCCAAAAAGCCAGTGAAGGAATAGAGGTAAGGGTATTATATGATGATGTGGGATGTTGGAATGTGAAGAAAAGCTTCTTTAAGGAAATGAAAGATGCCGGTGTAGAAGTTTACCCTTTCCTACAGGTTGTACTTCCTGTTTTATCCAGTAAGGTTAACTACCGGAATCACAGAAAAATTGTAGTAATTGATGGTATAACCGGATTTATGGGCGGTATGAATATTGCCGACAGATACTGTGTAGGTACCAGTTGGGGTTCCTGGCGGGATACACATTTTAAAATTGAAGGGAAAGGAGTCCATGGGTTACAATCGGCGTTTCTTATCGACTGGTATGTGATTACCAAACAACTATTAAACGGACGGGTATATTATCCTCAGGTTCCGGTATTAAGTAGTAAATTGATGCAAATTGTTACCAGTGGGCCGGTTGAACAATGGCGTATTCTATTACAGGCTACTATTAAAGTAATCGCCAGTGCAAAAAAATATATTTATATACAAACACCTTATTTTCTTCCTACGGAAGGATTAAACCAGGCTTTGCAAACGGCTGCTTTAAGTGGAGTCGATGTACGGTTAATGTTACCCAAACGGGCTGATTCGCGTGCTGTCAATATGGCTTCTCATTCCTTTATCGATTATATGGTAAAAGCCGGTGCAAAAGTATATTTTTATAACCCGGGGTTCCTGCATGCCAAATTAGTGCTTTCAGATGATATGCTCACCTGTATTGGTTCTGCCAACATGGATTTCCGCAGTTTTGAGCACAATTTCGAAATAAATGCATTTGTTTATGATGAAAGTTTTGCGCTTCAGATGAAAAAGATTTTTACTCATGATTTGCATAATTGTGAAAAATTAGTTCCTGCCCGCTGGCTGAAACGACCGTTGAAACAACGTTTAATAGAATCTTTTATGCGTCTTTTCTCTCCTCTTCTTTAAAAAAGATACTGAAGTTTACCGACCCATAGACACGATGTTGATAGAAATTCGGCAAATTTGAAAAATCATACTCTTTAGGATGTTCCATAATAAAGATTCCTCCTTCTTTCAAAAGAGTTCTTTCATGGACAATTTCCGGAATCTTTGGCAGCTCTGGTAAAGCATAGGGTGGATCTGCAAAAATAAAATCAAAAGATTGGGCGGGAACTGTTTGTAAATATTTAAAAACATCTCCCCTGATTAAGGTCAGATTCTTATCTTTTAACTGTTCTACTACTTTAGCAATAAAAGCAGCATGCTTATTATTTTTTTCTACGGCCACAACTTTAGCACATCCCCGTGAAAGCAATTCATAGGAAATACTTCCGGTTCCTGCAAATAAGTCTAATGCAACCATTCCTTCCAAATCTACCAGATTGCCAATTACATTAAACAGGTTTTCTTTTGCAAAATCTGTTGTCGGACGGGCACTAAAAGAAGAAGGTACATCAAAACGGCGTCTGCCGTATTTTCCGCTTATAATTCTCATATGAATAAAGTGATTAAATCCAGAGGAGCTTTTAATATATCTCCTCCTTTCAGATAAGCTTCCGAAGGAATTTCCATTCTTCGGATATTATTCAGATAGGTTGCCAGATTTGATAAAACAATCTGCACACCGGGTGCGTCTCCGGTATATAAAAAGAAATCTTTTATCTGTTCCATTCCGGTTTTCTGCCACACATACAGAATATAGTATAAGGCATCATTAGGATTGGTATAGGGAAAAGAATTAACCATACCTAACTGTCCCTGCCTGTAACAAACAATATCCAGAAAACCTTCCCGAAAGACTACATTCATTTGTTTTTCCGGATGCGCCAAACTTTGCTTTTGCCAAAGTTCCAATAAAGGCGTTAAATGGTGTATATAATAAGGATGTATAAAAGATCGGGAACAGAATTCATAAATATCTTCACTAAGACGGAAGGCTACAACAGCATCCGGATTAGCTATCCTGTTGATTAAGCTTTGCTCTTTAGGACCCTTAAAATTATAGGATAAAAACTGTTCCTGACTTTTCTCTTTATAATACATACCGGGTATTAATGTATAAAAAGAAGATACACACACAATATAGGTCTTTTGAAATGGCCAGGTAAAAAATGTATTTTCAAAAAAACAGTCTTTCAAAGAAGTTATATAAGGAACTGACGGTTCGAATAAAACTTCCTGATAGAGATAATTATCCTTTTCTGCAGGATCATATAATGAAAAAGAAAGTCCACCCGGATTCCACCGGATGGACAATATATTCTTTATAGAATTATCTATGTTATATTTATCAGATAACCTGATAATCATATTTATTTTAGATTATTCCCAGTTTCCTGCGTTATTATTAATTTCTGTAATAGAACCTACACGCAGTCCAGGGAATCTATCCAGCTTTTCTGCTCTGTCTTTCAGATTATAAACTTCCTGTGCATCCAGGTCCCCCAGATAATCATCATATTTTACACCAGCTTCAAATACTTTTACTACATATCCGGAATTGGATGTAATAGTTGCAGTATCCATCGTAAACTGCACATTCGTATTAGGAACATTCCGTAAATCAGCAGCATTATAATTTCTACCAAACAAAGTATCTTTTGCATTTACCCAGAAAGTATCACGTCTAATCAAACCTTTCTTAACAGCTTCCTGCTCTGTCATACCGGATTCCAGCTGTTCATCTGTCAGCACACCTTCTTTAATAAGGAAAGGAAGTTTGTCTTCGTTCAAAAACTTAATTAAATCATCAAAAGAGCCTGCATGTTCTTTATAAATATTCTTATACTCAATCTGAGCTTTACGAATATCTATCAAACGAGCAATAATTGCGCTTTCACGACTTTCCTTCGTTTCTTTAAATTCAAT
>JAJBTP010000529.1 GCA_020860805.1 Tannerellaceae bacterium
ATCTTAGTTTTATTAAAGTTTATGATTTACATACCATTACATCTCATAATGAAATTGTTTTTGAAAATATGAAAGTATGGGCTCAATCTATGAAACGTTTCTCTGTATTAATTTCACAAAGTGGAGATATGTTTCGTTATAAATTTTTTCAACAACAGAGGGATTATGTAAACAGATTATAAAAATGAAAAGCAAACAATTTACACTCTACTTTATTTTACTTTTATTTTTTTTCTGCTTGTATGCAGGAGGATTTGGATGATTTTCCGGTAGATGATACGGATAGAATAAATACCTATTTTACTGTTTTTACTCCTTCTATACCAATACCACAAAAAACGGTACGTTCTGTAAATATCCAGTCTTCAGATGAAATGTCGATTAGTCAGGTTACTTTATT
The DNA here is from genome assembly GCA_020860805.1 of Tannerellaceae bacterium. Classification (GTDB taxonomy): domain Bacteria; phylum Bacteroidota; class Bacteroidia; order Bacteroidales; family Tannerellaceae; genus UBA4116. The sequence continues at coordinate 401 of JAJBTP010000529.1, forward strand.
AATACTGGAAGATAATGGGAATGGATATCGTTTTCGATATCAAACGAATGCTCGTTCCCCGAGTAAGCAGGAAGGTGGTTATATCTTTAATGCTTTATTATCTTCGACTGTACATCCTGTTAAATTACTTATTCTGGCAAATGCAGAACTTCCGGTTAATCTGGAGATAGATGATACAGAAGATATCTTAAAACAGAAAATAAACATGTCTTTTACTCCGGAATGGAGAAAAAAAGATTTCCCTATGTTTGGAGAAACTTTTTTACCAGACGGTCTTACGGAACAAGGCGCTTCTTTAACTTCTACTTTGGTGCGTTCTATTTCCCGGGTAGACGTTATAAATTATTCTGAGGATTTTGAATTACAATCGATACAGGTATATCGTGCCAATAATAAACTACAGGTTATACCACAGAGAATGATTAATAATCTGGTTCATTCAGCCAGTGTTCCTGCAGATGCAATTGCTTCCGTACAAACAGTTCCGGTTATAGTGAATGGTTCTTCTTCAATGTCTGAAATTTATCTGCCGGAATCTTTGCTACCTTCTGAAAATAAACGAAAAGAAGCAACTTGTGTGGTTATAGGAGGAATATATAAAGGAGATAAATATCCTACTTATTATCGTATGGATTTCGTTCCGGATAGTAATCCTCAGTTATTTGGTCAGGTATTGCGTAATTACCGGTATGTTTTCCAAATACAACAAGTCCTGGGTTCCGGTTGGCAAACACCCGATGATGCCGCAAATAATGACCCTTCCGGCCTGGAAGTAGTGGTTAAAGAATGGAATACAGATACTATTCATATGGAATTCGATGATTATCATTATTTAGGAGTCTCTACCCGGAATGTATATCTGGAATATCATAAAGAGTTTTCCTCTATTGTGCAGGTTGATACTGACCTGGATAATTATAAAGTTTACTGGTTAACAGAAGATAATGAAAAGCATCCGGAAGGAACAGAAATGGGCTGGGGAGACTCTTCTGTTTCTCCTGATAATTTATTTATCATACATGTATCTCCCAATGGGCAGTCCATTAAAGTAACAACCTGTCAAAAGAATACAGGTAATGAATCGTTTACCGGTTCTTTCCTTATTGAAGCTGGCCGTATGCGTATCCGGATATGGATTGAACAGGACATACCTCGTATGGGAGCCAGACATATTTATGTTTTTAGTGCCCGTGTAGACGAAATCGGTGGGTTTGGAAGTTATATATTAGGAATGAATTATCCTGCAAGAGACCGTACGTACGAATGGGTTGCTAAATTAAAGAATCCGGAAAATTTTGGTCCTATGGGTAAAGTTCATTTTGACGGATTTCTTTTTGGGGGTAATACTACCTCTAATATACCGGAAACAACTGCAAACTTATTTGATGTCCTCCATTTTACTTACCCTGCAACTCCCAATGAAGAAACCGCGGAAGTTGTTTATAATTGGGTTAAATCCAGTAAAAACCGGGTTTTGATTTTTCATTATGATAATGTAACGATGAATATGAATTTAAAGGCACGATTTGGATTGGAGACTAAAAAAGTAGATTTGGATAGATATCTTCCCGTGAACTGTCCTACGTATGTTCATCCGGATGCTCCGGATGTTATATTAAAAGGTTCATTCGGAGAAGTGGATAAACATATGATGTTTCGTACGTATGATACCACACAGGGAATGATTGCAATGGAAGAAGCAGCAAGACATAATATTACGCCTATACTGGTTCAGCAAGACCAAAATGGTAATATATCAGGGGTTGTATTAGGGATTGATTTTGCGAATCAGATTGTATATTGTGGGGATATAGATTTGTATAGTAAACATATTTCCGGAGAGCATTTGGGAGAAGTTATCTCAGGAAAGGATAACACCCTATCCAAAGAAAATAATGCAGAAGTTCTTATGGGTAACTTATTCGCCTGGATTGCAAAAACAGTGTTAACAGATTAAATATTTACTTATATCTTTGCAGTTAAAATATAAATGATACAAATGATTGACTTCAAAGCTATCCCATCTCCCTGCTATGTGATGGAAGAAGAACTATTCAGAAAAAATCTGAGTTTGATTAAAGAGGTGGCAGACAAAGCCGGTGTTACTATTATTATGGCTTTTAAAGCGTTTTCCATGTGGAAAACGTTTCCTATTGTCAGAGAATATATTTCTTATTCTACAGCCAGTTCCAAATTTGAAGCTCAAATGGCTTTTGAAGAGATGGGTAGTCCGGCTCATACTTATTCTCCTGCTTATACCGAAGCTGATTTTCCTTTATTATTGAAATATAGTAGCCATATAACATTTAATTCTTTATCTCAATTTCAACGTTTTTATCCTATGGTTCAGGCGGATGGGAATAGAGTTTCCTGTGGTATCCGGATTAATCCTGAATTTTCGGATGTTGAAACGGATTTATATAATCCGTGTGCTCCGGGCTCACGTATGGGGGTAATTAGTAATTTATTGGGTGAAAGATTACCGGAAGGCGTTGAAGGGTTGTATTTTCATACTTTGTGTGAATCAACCTCTTTTGATTTGGAACGGACTTTGGCTGAAGTTGAGAAGCGTTTCGGACATTTTCTTCCTTATATTAAATGGTTAAATATGGGAGGTGGACATTTGATGACGCGTAAAGATTATGCCACGAAGCATCTTATAGAATTACTTCAGAATTTTAAAGGTAAATACCCTAATTTAGAGATTATTATGGAGCCAGGAAGTGCTTTTGCCTGGCAAACCGGATTTTTATTAACAACTGTGGTGGATGTAGTGGAAAATCACGGAATTAAAACAGCTATCATTGATGCTTCTTTTACCTGCCATATGCCGGATTGTCTTGAAATGCCTTATAAACCTGTTATTCGTTTTGCAAGTGATGCGGTAGAAGGTAGACCTACCTATCGTATAGGTGGAAATAGTTGTTTGAGTGGTGATTATATGGGTGACTGGTCTTTTGAGCATCCTCTGCGACC
>JAJBTP010000344.1 GCA_020860805.1 Tannerellaceae bacterium
ACACAGGACCGGGTAGAGATAACAGAGAATAACCTATCGTCAGATATACCTGATGAATGTAAAGGGAATTTTACGTATGAAACTTTCCATACTGTTCTACAGCAATTAGAATTAAAATGTAATGAAATCTATCTATCATATGTATCCGAACTGGTTGTACCTGGAAATGAAAATTTCACTATTTGGGTGATTCCGAAAATAAATTCTTTGGAAAAAGACGAATGGGGCTATGAATCATTTCTTCTGGATAAGTATATTTTGCTTACGGATACCGGAACGGGAAATATTGTAAGTAAATATTTCCAACCCGCAGCCTGGTCTTCGGATGCTTACAGACTGGCACATATCAATATAGATACACTTGATTACCGGTTGAATGACAGTAGGATATTTTTTGGTGTCCACTCTGGTTATGGAACAAGTTCAAGTGTTAATCCGGGAGGTCATCAGTCTTTGGAATTATTTGCTCTGCAGGATAACAAATTGGTTTCTGTTTTCGAATATACCACGAATGATTATCGGGGAGAAAACGATGGCGGTACAAACGGGTGTGGATGGAATGAAGAATATAAAACTCATCTATTCGTTACAGATCATAAAATAAATGGCTTTTCCGATTTCGCCTTACTAACCGAGTATCGATCTATTGAAACCAAAAACTATGAAGTTGTGCAAGACAGCCTCTCCTGTGATTCCGTTTGTTTCTATAGCTACACTCCTCGCGGTTACACAAAAGTTAATAAAATCGAAGGAACTTTTTGTAGAGAAATAAAAGACGGATGGGGAAAAAGAGAGTGTTTTTATTTTGGAAAAACACTGCCTGAAGTCTATCAAATTATTTATGATGAAAATAAAGAAAACCTGCAGCAATATATGCTTCCTGAGTTGCCGCCGGAAGTTGTTGAATATAGCAGGAAAGATAACCGGGGTGAAATCCGGGACAGCCTTACCATTTACTATAGGTATAGAGATGTAAATGATTTAGTGATTGAGTTTGCTACAGATTTAGGAAGCGAATATACTGCCTTTGAGGAAAAACAAGGTTATACCATTTTCAGATATGATTATCATGACTGAAATAAATTATGCTTAACCTGCATGTGACCAGTCGTTTATTCGTTTAGTTTTAATTCCATTTGTATGTTGCAACGTTCATAAGGTGTAGAATGTCCTACTACTTTCTGAAAGCCTAATTTATAATATAAATTGATAGCAGGTTTCAGGATAGTATTACTTTCCAGATAAATATTCCGGACACCCAGTTCGCGCGCTTTTTTTATCAGCGTTTGACCTAACAGGAAGCCTATACTTTTACCCTGTGCTTTTGGGCTGACAGCCATTTTAGCCAGTTCATAGTCATAGTGAGGATCCTCCATTTTTATCAGTGCGCATACTCCTACAGGCTCACTTTTATAAAGTGCAACAACAATACGGCCTCCTTTATCCAGAATATATTCTTGTGGGTTATCCAGTGCTTTATAGTCGGCCTCTTCCATTTTAAAATAGGTGTTAATCCACTCCATATTTAAACTTCTGAAAGCTTCCTTATATTGGGGGTATATTCCACTATTTCTACATATTTACTTTCCCGGGCTTTCTTTTCATCCAGTACACGCTGGTAAAGTGATTTTTGAGAAAGAAGGAATTCCCATTCCTCGATCGCACTCCATAAATCGTGCCGGGTTTGTTTATTAATGTTTTCAATAGCGGCTGTAACATCTGCATATTGTTCCTTCATTTCTTCGGCCAATCTCTTTCCTTTAGCCGTTAAACCGACCACATTTCTACGTCCGTCTGCCTTGTCTTTCTTCTCCTGCACCAGTTTACAAGCTGCCATTTCCCGGATAATATTACTGACGGAAGGGTGGGAGTGACCGATTTCTTTGGCAATAGATGTAATGGTTTTAGTTTCACCGGAGGAAAGTATAAAAAAGACCGGAAACCATTTTGGTTTTAAATCGGTACCATACGATTGATATATATGTGAAGCATCCTCGGTAATCTTATCGGTTAACATCCGTAGCCGGCTACCGATAGCCATTTTCCCTGTCTGATTAAAGAATTCCATCTGTATAAATAATTTTGTTTTTAAATACGTAATTGATTACGCAAATATAAGATAAAAGTATTATTGATCAATCTTTTGAATAGAATAAAAACAAAAAAGGTGCCTAAAAAGATACCTTTAAGTTGCTAAATTAGTTATCCATTCTTTTGACGGACTCTTTATGACGGGGTTTACATATATTCTCTTACCACTTCGCCGATAATCCGGAGACCTTTCTCTATTCTGTCTTCCGGCATATTGGAGTAATTTATTCTGAATGTGTTCTCCCGGTTTGCATTGGGGAAAAAAGAACCTCCCGGTACGAATGCTACTTTTTTCTCCAGACATTTAGTTAAGATTTCACGTGCGGGGATGCCTTCCGGAAGTTCTACCCAGGTAAATAAACCGCCTTCCGGATTTGTGAATTTAATGGTGGGAGGAAAGTATTTTTCTATACAGGCGATTGCAACATTCCGGCGTCTCTTATATACATCTACTATTTTTGCAATGTGCCGGTCAATATCATAATGTTCCAGGTATTTGGCAATAACCATCTGGGCTATTGTATTACATTGTAAATCCGTTCCCTGCTTTACCAGAACATATTTACGGATAATATCTTTGTCACCGGCCATCCAGCCAATCCGGAAACCGGGACAGAAAATTTTGGAAAAGCTACCTGTACATAATACATTCCCGGCCGTATCAAATGATTTAATAGAAGGCAAAGGCTCTCCTTCAAATCTTAACTCACCATAAGGATTATCTTCAATGACTGCCACATTATATTGAGCAGAAAGTTCTGCCAGTTTCTTTCGTCTTTCCAGACTCCAGGTTCGCCCGGTAGGGTTCTGAAAAGTGGGGATTGCATAGATAAGTTTTATATTTTCAGTATGACGCAGTACTTCTTCCAAAGCATCCATCTGCATCCCATTTTCGTCGGTAGGGATTTCTGTAAAACTGCATCCGTAAGCTTTTAAGGCACTGATGGCAGCCAGATAAGTAGGACTTTCGCATAAAACAATATCCCCCTCGTCCAGAAAAACTTTTCCGGATAAGTCCAGGCCTTGTTGAGAACCATGTGTTACCAGGATATTATCTTTATCAAATGTAGTTCCTAAACGCTGGTTCATCCGGTTGGCAATCCATTCCCGCAGAGGAGCAAAACCCTCGGTCGTTGTATATTGTAAAGCCTTTGTACCTGCTTCTTTTAATACAAGTTGATTTATTTCATCAATTTCTTTAACCGGAAATAATTCCTGAGCAGGTAAGCCTCCAGCAAATCAAATTACATCTTCCTGATGGTTAACCTTCAGTATTTCTCATATT
>JAJBTP010000051.1 GCA_020860805.1 Tannerellaceae bacterium
CGGATGGGTCAGCTGTGCCATCCGGGTGGAACAGCTGTGCCATCCGGGTGAAAATAACTTCTTACGCAAGGAGCATCAGGATGCTATGCGACGCACACCTAAATAATAAGCACAGGAAGGGATAATTTTCCCTATAACAAAACACCTTATTATTTACTCCGGATTAAAAACGCCCAATAGCTTAACAAGATTATAGTTAACGGTATATAGTTAATTTAACGTGACTTGTCCTGTAAAGGGTTGACTTTTCCCTTCACACTACCTATATTCTCCACAATCTTAAAATTTTGTTGCAATCCCCCAAAATGACTACCACTATAGGCCGATTGATGGATATTAGGACAGTATCTACCTTTGCAACCTATGTTTGCTGTAACAGTAGGAACTGTAATTATTGATTAAACGGAATAGAATGAAAATGAAAACAACAATGAAAGTAAAAAAAACTATTTATTTGTGCGCTGGCCTTTACCGCAACACTACTAACCAGCTGTTCGAAAGACGACGAAAGCAAACCGGTTCATGTGATAAGCGTTGAGTTAAATAAAGATAATATGTTCCTTAAGCCGGATCAGATTCAGACACTGACTGCTACAATAACCCCTGATGACGCTACTGATAAAAGTGTAACATGGAGCAGTGACAAACCGGAAGTAGCTACAGTAGACGATAAAGGTGTAGTAACCGCCTTAACGGAAGGAGAAGCGAAAATTACGGTGACTACTACCGATGGACGCAAGACTGCAACCTGTACAGTTACTATCACGTCAGATTGGACTTCCGTTACAGGCGTAGAATTAAATGAGAGTACTATAGCTATTGTGATAGATGAAACCAAGACTTTGGTTGCTACCATAACTCCGGACGACGCTACTGATAAAAGCGTACTATGGAGTAGCAGCCAACCAGAGGTAGCTTCGGTAGACAAAAATGGAAAAGTTACCGGTCTCAAAGAAGGTAAAGCGGTAATAACAGCCACTACAACCGATAAAGGTAAAACGGCTACCTGTACCGTTACTGTCACACCTGATAAACCTACTGTTACAGGCGTTACGTTGAACAAGAGTGAGACAACCATTACCGTAAAAGGAACTGAAACGTTAATCGCCACGGTAACCCCGGACGCTGCAACCGATAAAAGCGTATTATGGAGTAGTAGCCATGAAGATATAGCTACGGTAAATGAAAATGGTAAAGTAACAGCCCTCAAAATAGGGGAGACTGTGATAACTGTGAAAACCAAAGACGGAGAGAAGACCGCAAACTGTGCAGTATCTGTAGTCGCTCCCGACAATATCCTGGATGTGATTACCGATCCTGCTTTTCTGGCATATGCTAAATACCGAATGAATGCTTCGCAAGGGGTTTCTGCTGCATGGGATACCAACGGCGACGGAATACTTTCTCCGGATGAAGCAGCAGCGGTTAGTACTATTGTAGTTGATCCACTAAGAAACTATGGATCAGACCTAAAAGTAGCTTCTTTGGACGGGATAGAATACTTTTGGGGTTTGAGAACCTTAGAGGTGGAGAATCAGGAACTGACAGAGATTGATTTAAGTAATAATCTCCAAGTAGGTAGTTTGCGTTGCAAAAATAATAAACTTACTAAACTGAACATCAGTAACGACAATTTAAATTATTTGGATTGTGATAATAACCAGCTTACTGAAATCAATGTAAGTGAACTGCCTAATTTGCGGAATCTTGATTTTAGGAATAACCAGGTTACTGAAATCAATATAAGTAATAACCCTTCACTTAGAGTATTACGCTTTAATGATAACCAAGTTAGTGTTCTCGACATTAGTCAAAATACAAATTTGCAGCAAATCCATTGCTACAACAATCGTATCTCAACATTAGATGCTACCACTATGAGCCAGCTCAATTGGCAGCTATTCTGTGGGAATCAAACTTCAGATGGAGTAACTCCTCAGGATATTACTGTTACACTTACTGACATACAAAAAGAATTATGGGTGTCAAAGTCATATAGTACGGATATAAACAATAAGAGAGTCATTATTTACTAATTTCCCCTCGCCTGGGAAATTGACTATTACACAACCCAAAGAAAGTTATGACCGTTAGGTTTAAGAGCAATACCCTAAGTATGTTGTTACTATAAAAGTAGGAATTGGGTATAAAAAGTGAATGAATCATACACTTTTTGTACCCATTTTCTATTATCCATGCTCCACAAATAATAGGAGAAAAAGTATCTACACCGATAGGGCCAAGTCCCCAAGGGGATTATTAGCGGAATAGAGGTATGTATCGTAAGCCACCACATACATGTCATTTTACGGAGTCGTGCCCGGTATTTACCCAAAAAGAGATTTGACTTTTTGTTTTTACATATTTTCTTTAATAAAATTACCATAAATGCGATATAGTTGAATGCTTTCCAGCTTGAGACCGAATATCCATTATCTGTCGGTGCATCCGTTACAATCTTAGTTCCTGATTGCGCATGGGTGGCTATAATTATGCATACCATGTTATTGGTGCAAATATACCCTCTTTATGGTATTTCCGGCCTACCTCCTATCCCATACTTTTGCATTCAAACAATGGAAAGATGGAAATACCAGGCAATATAGATATTTCAACTCATTGCGGACGGGTAACCCTGGTCGGATTCGGACCCGGTAATCCGGAACTACTTACTATCGCCGGATTAAAAGCCATTCAACAGGCGGATATCGTTTTTTTATGATAACCTGATTGACGAGGCATTCATTCTTTCAGTGGCCCGGAAAGCCGTATATGTAGGGAAGCGTAAAGGAAATCATTTTAAAGAACAGGAAGAGATTCACCTGCTTTTATTAGAGGCTGCGCGGAAAGGTCAGGAAGTAGTGCGACTAAAAGGGGGTGATCCGATGATATTTGCACACGGAGGTGAAGAAGTGGCCTTCCTGAAAAGCCATTCTATTCCGGTACAAATCATACCAGGTATCACTACGGCCTGTGCATTAGCAGCTTACTCGCAAATACCCCTTACACACCGGGGTGTTTCCTCGTCGGTTGCACTTGTATCCGGACATAGTAAAAATCAACTACCCATTCCGGATGCTGACACATTGGTTTATTACATGGGAGCTTCCCAATTAAGAAAGATTGCTACGGCTTTAATAGAGAGCGGACGTAAAAAGGAAACGCCTGTATTATTAGTACATAATGTATCCTTGCCTACTCAACAAGAGTTCTTTACATCTCTTGAACAATTGCAGGAAGATAGTACTCTCTATCCTACTCCCTTAATTGCTTTGATTGGTGAAGTCGTATATCAACGTGAAGAAACAAAAGAGATTTTAAAACATACAATATACTTATGAATACCCAGATACATAATCATTTAAAGGAACTG
>JAJBTP010000125.1 GCA_020860805.1 Tannerellaceae bacterium
GAGTAGAAATGTCTCCTTATGATTTGACAAAAGGTAGAATTGCTTTTAGATATAAATAAAATAAAAAACTAGACATGAAAGTAAGAGCATCTTTAAAGAAGCGTACCCCCGATTGTAAAATTGTCAGAAGAAAAGGACGCTTATATGTGATTAACAAGAAAAACCCGAAGTATAAACAACGTCAGGGTTAATTTATTATTTTTGCAAATAATTAATAGATAGACAATATGGCTATAAGAATAGTTGGTGTAGACTTACCACAAAATAAAAGAGGCGAAGTTGCTTTGACTTATATCTATGGTATTGGTCGTAGCGCTGCAAACTCAATTTTAGAAAAAGCCGGTATCAATCGGGATATCAAAGTTAAAGACTGGACAGATGAGCAGGCTGCCAAAATTCGTGAGATTATTGGTACTGATTATAAAGTAGAAGGTGACCTTCGTTCTGAAGTTCAATTGAACATCAAACGTTTGATGGACATCGGTTGCTACAGAGGGGTACGTCATCGTATTGGCTTACCTTTGAGAGGTCAGAGTACAAAAAACAATGCCCGTACCCGCAAAGGAAAGAAGAAAACAGTTGCAAATAAGAAAAAAGCTTCTAAATAATAAGAGTTAATATGGCAAAAAAATCAGTCGCAACAAAGAAGAGAAACGTAAAAGTTGACGCTTACGGACAAGCACATATTCATTCTTCTTTTAATAACATTATCATTTCGCTGGCAAATAGCGAAGGACAGGTAATCAGTTGGTCTTCTGCCGGTAAAATGGGATTCAGAAGTTCTAAGAAGAATACTCCTTATGCTGCTCAGATGGCTGCACAGGATTGTGCAAAGGTTGCTTTTGACCTGGGTCTGAGAAAAGTAAAAGTGTATGTGAAAGGACCAGGTAACGGACGTGAGTCTGCTATCAGAACTATCCACGGTGCAGGAATCGAAGTAACAGAAATCGTAGATGTTACTCCATTACCACACAATGGTTGTCGTCCTCCGAAAAAGAGAAGAGTATAATTTTTATAGTTTCTTACAGCGGAATTTGAAATTGTGAATAGATTGCATATTAGACCTTACCCTCTCTGTAATCGCGGCTGCACGGTTTCTGATTCACACAGAACAATTAAATCGAAAAAAAATGGCTAGATATACTGGACCAAAAACAAAAATCGCCCGTAAGTTTGGTGAGCCTATTTTCGGACCGGATAAAGTACTTTCTAAAAAGAACTATCCTCCCGGACAACATGGTAACGCAAGAAAAAGAAAAACTTCAGAATACGGTATTCAGCTTCGCGAAAAACAGAAAGCGAAATATACATATGGAGTTTTAGAAAAACAATTTAGAAACCTGTTCGAGAAAGCACAACGTTCAAAAGGTATTACCGGTGAAGTGTTGTTGCAATTACTGGAAGGCCGTCTGGACAATGTAGTATATCGTTTAGGTATTGCTCCTACGAGAGTTGCTGCACGTCAGTTAGTTTCACACCGTCATATCACTGTAGATGGCAAAGTGGTTAACATTCCTTCTTTTGCTGTAAAACCGGGACAGGTTATCGGGGTAAGAGAAAAATCAAAATCTCTGGAAGTTATTGCAGATGCATTGGCAGGTTTCAATCATAGCAAATATCCATGGATTGAGTGGGATCAGACATCTTTAAGCGGAAAATTACTGCATCTGCCTGAAAGAACTGATATTCCAGAAAATATTAAAGAGCAGTTGATCGTAGAATTGTATTCTAAATAATAATTGATTCCATGGCGATATTAGCATTTCAAAAACCCGATAAAGTATTAATGTTGGAAGCGGACAATTTCTTCGGTAAATTCGAATTTCGTCCGTTGGAACCCGGTTATGGTATTACCATCGGTAATGCCCTACGCCGTATTCTGCTGTCGTCACTAGAAGGTTTTGCTATTACATCTATAAAAATTGAAGGAGTAGAACATGAATTTGGTACTATTCCCGGAGTTATAGAAGATGTAACAAACATCATTCTGAACCTGAAACAAGTACGGTTCAAACACATCGTTGATGGCATCGAGAATGAAAAAGTAAGTATTACTATTTCGGGTTCGGAAGTGTTCAAAGCCGGTGATATAGGCAAACAATTAACCGGATTCGAAGTATTGAATCCGGACCTGGTTATTTGCCGTTTAGATCCGAACGCAAGTTTTCAGATCGAATTGACTATAAACAAAGGACGTGGTTACGTTCCTGCGGAAGAAAATTTAGAGTTAGTAAGTGGCGATGTACAAACTATTGCTATTGACTCTATTTTTACTCCTATCCGTAATGTGAAATATTCAATTGAAAACTTTCGTGTTGAGCAAAAGACGGACTACGAAAAACTAGTTCTTGAAATAGCTACAGACGGTTCTATTCATCCAAAAGAAGCATTAAAAGAAGCAGCAAAAATTTTAATCCATCACTTCATGTTGTTCTCTGACGAGAAGATTGCGATTGAAACAGTGGATTCGGATGGTAACGAAGAGTTTGATGAAGAAGTATTACATATGCGTCAGTTGCTGAAAAGTAAGTTGGCAGATATGGATCTTTCTGTTCGTGCCTTGAATTGCCTGAAGGCTGCAGATGTTGAAACATTAGGTGAACTTGTTAAATTCAACAAGAACGATCTGTTGAAATTCCGCAATTTTGGAAAGAAGTCACTTACCGAGTTGGACGAGCTGCTTGAAAGCCTTAATCTTTCTTTCGGTATGGATATCACAAAATATAAATTAGATAAAGAGTAAGTAAAGCGATGAGACACAATAAGAAATTCAATCATTTAAGTCGTACGGCTTCTCACCGTTCGGCGATGCTCGCGAACATGGCTTCTTCTTTGATTAAGCATAAAAGAATTTTTACTACTACAGCAAAAGCAAAAGCATTACGCGTATATATTGAACCCCTGATTACCAAATCTAAAGAAGATACTACTCATTCAAGACGTGTAGTATTCAGTTATCTTCAGGATAAATATGCAGTAACTGAATTATTTGGTGAAGTAGCTCAAAAGGTGGCAGAACGTCCTGGTGGTTACACTCGTATCATCAAAACAGAAAACCGTTTGGGTGATAACGCTGCTATGTGCTTTATCGAATTAGTAGATTACAACGAAAATATGTTGAAAGATACTAAGAAGAAAGCAACTAAAACAAGACGTTCACGTAGTAAAAAATCTACAGAAGCTACTGCTCCGGTAGAAGCTCCTATAGCTGAAGAAACTGTTGTAGCTGAAGAAGCTCCTGCTGTAGAAACAGAAAACAAAACGGAGGAATAAGTAAATAACTTATTTTTTAATTCATATAAAAAAGGCTATCTCAAATAGAGATAGCCTTTTTTTATTGTCAAAATATTCTTTATTCTTCATATTACC
>JAJBTP010000251.1 GCA_020860805.1 Tannerellaceae bacterium
ATAGAACCCCCCCCATTAAAGGTTCGTTGAGTTCGTCGATTACCGTTCCGGTGACTATTTTACCACTCTGTTGTGCCAGAGCAGCGAATGTGCCTCCCAGAATTGCAGCCCATACCCATAGTATTTTTGCTGCAACATGAAGATTTAAGATTTTACAATTCATACTCATTACTGTTTTTTACGTGTTTAATATTTAATGGTAATTACTTTATTCAAGCCAGATAGAACCGATTTCTATACTGTACGTTATCTCTTTTTCTCCGGTGAGGGAGATTTCCAGTTGTTCTATCTCCGTACTGGTAAAAGGTATAGGTACCGTAGGGCGGAAGTAGGGGTCCGGAAATTCCGGGTAGGCATGCGGTAACAGGGCTGTAGAGGTTTGCTGTACCGTATGAAGCGGTATCCGGATAATGCTGTTTGCCTCGCCTTCTACCTGTGTTTTGTAGGTATAACCATCCGAGGTAATGAACCCGATGGCCAGTCCTGTAGGTATAGTTCCCACATACAGGCTGATAGTTTGTGCTTCTGAGACGCGCTGCAACCGGTTTTTTATCTTGTCCCGGATAACAGTCCGCAGGAAGAATTCCGGATTTTCTCTTTCCGACCGGAATGTAAAACGAAGCATCTCAGGGGATACAGGGTCTTTGGCTATCTGTTCTTTCCGGATATTCCAGCTTTGCCAGCTTTCCGGAATGATATAACTTTCCATAGCAGCTTCGTCATGGCCGGGGCTGAACAGATGGATAGGGGCGGTTGGGGCTACTATCCGGCTCTGGTAATAGGCTTTGCCCGTATAATCCCATGCCAGTGGGCCGGAGGCTATCCCTTCCGGGAATGTATATTGTTTTTCTTTTGTGCAGATAACCAGGTGATAATTCAGGATAGCGCCTTCCACTTCTTCTGCCGGCAGGGTTGCCTCCCAGGTATAGCCGGTTTTCCGCTCCATTTTGATATATGGGTTGGTATCGTTCCAGAAAGAGACTTTATTGGTATAGATAAGAATCGAATCGGGTGTGGCAGGCCCGGCAACGATGGCCGTTAACGAAACCGGTTGGCCGGCTTCTATCGTATGCGGTGGCTGATGGTTTACCTGCCAGGATGAGCCGTGGGGAAGGGGTGTGGCGAATTCACCCAACCGTATGTTTCCCCACTGGCTGTTGCTATCCCAGCGTTCATTAGTAGTTTGTTGGTTGCTTTTTAACAGATAAGCACCCGGTGTTAGCCGGCGCACGGTTTGGCCGCCAACCACCGGACGACTGTTGTCTCCTTCATTCAGCGGTTGTATTGTAAAGTCTGTTGCCAAATCGGACAATGTAATCTGCATATCCCAGTCTCCCCACGCAATCGTAACGACTTCCTTATCCAGCGAAGGCCGTTCAAAAGGGTCACGTACCGGTATGGCATCTGCCATGACTTCCAGCCGCCAGATTCCTTCTTCCAGTTTATCCAGGAAGTAAGCGCCTGTCCCTTCATACCGGATGATGGGCGAATTACCGTAGCCGGCAATATGTTGTAACGTGGCCGGATTAACAGGCATAGTAGAAGTAGGATTGGAATAGTAAAACTTTTCCGGCGTATTCATTTCGCTCCTGTCTTCTTTATAGCTTACCCGGAAATCGCCAAACACCGTATCCGTAGGATAACTGCCGTAATCTGCATACATAGGCGTATGATAGGCTACTTCGGCAGCAATTTTCATGCTGATAGCTTTTTGAGGCGTATAGGCCAGGTTCAGAAAATGCGTCTGGTATTCGGTGTTGGCCCAGGCAATATCTATAGGGTCATAGGCAAACTGGGTAATCCATTGGAATCCGGCTGTACGGAAGCTACGCGCCATCGCAGGATACATATACGAGTACGTAATATCCGCAGGGTCGAATTCATACACTAACCGGGCTTTGTTTTCAAATCCTTTCAGTGTACTGAAAGGGAGTTGGTAATTATCTACATTTGGTAGATAATTACCATACCTTGTATGTCCTCCTACCAGTCCGGTAGGGTACCACTGGTAAGTGGTGCCCTGGATGGGTGAGGCATAATAGGCTTCCGCTTGTTGTGAATTGTGGGTTACATTGTAAAAGACCGGTTTTGTAGTACCGGTTTTACGGATGGCCTGTACCATCTTTTGAATATAAGAGCGGGTCTGCGCCTGTGTACCGGCATGGCAGGGTTCATTATTGATTTCAAAACCAACAATATCCGGGTCATCTTTGTACTTTTTTCCGGTATAGGGGTTCTCATGCTCTATCAGGGAAGTGATATAGGTTTGTTGTGCCCGGATAGCTTCAGGATTATCATGGATATCACATTTATCATATAAATAGGAAAAACCTCCGGTAGGTTGGTTTTTTTCCGGATATCCGTTTCCAAAATTAGTCATGGCCGTGATAACTATGCTGATATTTCGTTCCTTTAATCTGGCCACGAGGTAATCGAATAGGTCCAGGTGGTCATTTTCGATAAGATTCCCTTTTTCATCGCTTATTTCCACATCCCACAGGTGGATACGGTAAGCGTTGAATCCTAAGCGTGCGAAATGATATACATCTTTGTCGATAGCCGTTTTGTGGTCTAACCCCAGGTACCCGATGGCCCGGTACGCATGGGCGAAAGGCAGCGTATAATTAACGCCATAAAAAGAAGCTTCCTGCCGGCTCTTTTGCCAGCGCATAACCCCTTTTTTATCGACGTATATTTCGTCCTGTGTTGTGTTTTGTCCGGTAGCCATCCATACGGTAAGGCAACAAAGGATTGTACAAATGTGTCTCTTCATGAAATCAGTTTAACAGGTTAATTCTTTCTGGTAGCAAATGTAAAAGAGAGCGGCCAGGAGGAAAAGCATAAATCGGACATAAATGGAAAAAATACGGACAAACCGCCGTTTATAACGGTGAAATGACGGATTTCATCTCCCCTCTTGAGAGGGGCCGGGGGGTGTGTCATCTGGTCTAAAGGGGATAGCTTCTGGTCTAAGGGGATTTGTAATCCCCGTTCCCCGTTGGTCGGAAATGACGGATTTTAAGGCAATGCAGGGAGCAAAAGGTCCCCGCCGTTGGTCGGGAAGCAAAAACCTCCAGACATATTATTGCCGCCAGTCGTCGGGAAGGTATTGTTTGTAGGAAATAGGCTGCCGCCAGTCGTCGGGGAGGTATTGCCTGTAAAAAATAGATTGCCGCCGCCTGTCGGGAAGGAAAATCCCGGAGTTTTTAGCTTCCCGCCACCTGTCGGCAACCCTTTGTGCACAGACGTATGCTTCTGGTCTAAGGGGATTTATAATCACGAGTGTTCGGAAGAATGTAAAATATTGATTTCTTTATAGTTCCCCTCTGGAGAGGGGCCGGGGGTGAATTCTAAGT
>JAJBTP010000171.1 GCA_020860805.1 Tannerellaceae bacterium
TTCAACTATTTAACCGAGTCACTCCTGTGTCCTGTAACATCTCTAACCAGGGCGTTCCAAACACAACTCCTATAATTATTGTAACTAATAAAGCAATTGTCCAGATAAGAATCAATGTCCACTTCACACTACTACCAACGGGTTTATATTTGAAGAAATAACTAAATATACTATATATTCCGGCAATTAAAGGTATGCCAACTACCAGTATAGAACAAAAGCTAAATATCAATAACGTTCCTTTCGGAAGAGCAGAAAAATAACTCCAGTCAATAGCAGGCATTATTCTGAATAAAACAGTTGTACCTCCTACCATCACTGACCCGAATACCATAACAAAAACGAAAAGTAAAATGACCATTACAGGGACAAAAACAATAGACAAACAAACGAACATAAATTTTACAAAAAATCCAATTATCGCTACGACTAAATCAGCCATTTTTTTGAAAAACAGATTTCGGTTCACCGGATGAAATATAGTCATTTATATTGCTAGTAGCCCTTTCAAAACCATCCGTAACTGTCTTTCCTATACTTTCTACGGTAATACTCTCTCCTCTCATCCGTAGTTTTTCAGTAGCCGTGTGAGC
Source organism: Tannerellaceae bacterium (assembly GCA_020860805.1). GTDB lineage: Bacteria > Bacteroidota > Bacteroidia > Bacteroidales > Tannerellaceae > UBA4116. Next base: position 594 of record JAJBTP010000171.1, read on the forward strand.
TTTAGGTACCACTATCCATAATACAAAATAAATAGGAACTGCCACTCCATAAAAAAACATTAACAGGAACCATATCAATCGTACAATAGCGGGGTCCCACCCCATATAAGCCGCTATACCACTGGCAACACCTTCAAGGAATAGAGTCATCAGGATTCCGGTATAAACGACGACTTACTTTTTCTTTAAACCGCTCTGCTTTACTTTTACGGGATGATTCTTTTTCTTCATTATTATCGCTCTCTTCTTCTACATAAGCATCCCCAAAAATTTCTTCAGGTTTGCCCATTTGCCGGATAACTTCTTCTACACGTTCCAGAGTTATCACATCATAACCCAGCTTTATATATTCAGTAAATAACTCTGAGATACGCATCTCAAAATCATCCAGAATTTCATCTCCTCCTTCTTCTTTACTAAAATGTATATGCAAATTTTTCAGATATTTATCCAACAGATAATAAGCATCCTCATCTATATGAAATACCCGTCCTCCCAAATTTACTGTAAGTGTCTTTTTCATTTTATTATTTCCTTTAATTATTCCTGAGATGATTAATTGTATTACTTAACTCCTGCCATGCATTTTCCAGCTCACTCAAAAAAGTTATTCCCTGCTCAGTTAACTGATAATACTTCCGGGGAGGTCCCTGATTAGATTCTATCCAATTATAACTTAATAACCCACTATTTTTCAACCGGGTTAAAAGAGGATATAAAGTTCCTTCTACAACAATAAGTTTTGCTTCCTGCAACTTCCGGATAATGTCAGAGGCGTAAGCCGGTTCTTGTTTAAGAATCAGTAAAATACAGTACTCCAATGTACCTTTCCTCATCTGCGATTTTACGTTCTCTGCATTCATTTTTTTTCTATTTACAACACAAATGTATGTATTACATATGTACCATGCAATACATACTACTATAATTACCTTATTTTAACTCTTGTCTACCTACACATTACAGTTGAATTTTGATATTCCCGGAAATAGAAAAATGATTTCTATTAAATAAATATCTATATTTGAAGTATGATCTCAATGAAAGAAACTAAATACTACAAATCTATCTATCTGGAATATACACCTCAACTTATCCGGTTTGCGGAAAAGTTTGTAGCCGGTTTCTATGCTGAAGATATTGTACAGGATGTATTTCTGAAGTTATGGGATAAACAGATATTTAAACTGCCGGAAAATGAATTAAAACGTATTCTATTCGTCTCAGTACGGAATGCATGTATTGACTATTTACGTAAAATAAACCTTGAACAGGAAATAATTGATAAAAGAGCCCTCCAGTTAAAAATTGAGGAACTCCACTTCTTTGAATCTTCTGAAGAATTATTTATGCAAAAAAATCTACTGGAATTACTCCTGAAAAAAGTAGAAGAGTTACCTGAACGAAGCCAGGAAATATTCCGGTTATCTTATCTGGAAGGGATGAAATCAACAGTAATTGCCGAACAATTAAATATTTCTGTTCGTACGGTGGAAAATCATCTTTACCGCTCTTTATTGTACATACGAAAACACAGCCAGCATCTTTTTCTGTTTCTTCTCACTCTTATTTAAAAAATTGCGTTTTCGTGTGAGTAAAAATAGTTTCTCATACTATGTATAGAAAGCATTCTTAAACGGCATTTACAAATTAAAATGAATACAGATCCGTCAAAAATAATTATAGGGTATATTCAGGGTTCTTTAAATTCCAAAGAAACTGAAGAATTTTATTACTGGATTAATAGTTCTCCGGAAAACAAAAGAATCTACTTTGAAATAAAGGCCATTTATGATGAATGTAAACAAAGCCAAAAATCTTTTGATGCTGAAAAAAGCTGGGAACAGATAATCGAAAAACGAAAACTTTCCGGGAAAACAGGATACTCTAAAAAATGTATTCTTTTCTACTGCCGCAGCAGCAGTTATCACTTTACTTATATCATGGTCTATATTTACTTATTTCAATCCTAAACCGATAGAAACCATCACTCAATTTGTGGGAAAAGACGGATTGGACGCTGATATTTTGATATTACCTGATGGTACGGAAGTAAGCCTGGGAACCCAGACAATCTTAACCTATACTTCCGATTTCGGAAAGAAAGAACGAACAATCAATTTGGACGGAGAAGCATTTTTTAAAGTAACTCCTTCTCAAAAGAAACCTTTCAAAGTAATTACATCAGATCATGAAATAGAAGTCCTCGGTACTCAGTTCAATGTAACAGCTTATTCCTGGGATACAATTTTTACAACAACTTTACTGGAAGGCTCCGTCCGCTTAATGAGTGAATATCTTAAAAACCCGGCCCTGCTTCAACCTGACCAACAATATCACTTCAACAGACAAAGTAAAAATGCTAAACTAACTAATGTAGATGCTTCACAATATACCAAATGGATAAGTGGATATTATTACTTCCCGGAACAGGACCTGCAAACAATCCTGAGCAGACTGAGCCACGTATATGGCATCCGGTTTGCCATTCAAACGAATGGCCTGGGTAATAAAAAGTTTACCGGCACATTTTATCGTGGACAAAGTATTAAAGATATTCTGGAAATCATCAATTTATCCATACCTATTAAATATAAAATTGATGATCTGGATGTAACTATCTATGAATAAACACAGTATTAACTTAAACTAGTAAACATGATGAATAGCAGCTAACCTAAAAAAAATGAAGAGAAAATCTTGCCGGATTTCCTCTTCATAAGATGTTTTCTAAAATCACCTTCCATTGCCGTGGAAGTA
>JAJBTP010000481.1 GCA_020860805.1 Tannerellaceae bacterium
GTACAGAGCTATGTGAAGTTTGATGTAAATCAACCCCTGTTTAAATTAATGACTGCCTGAGTAAATAATAACATAGAACCTTTACGGATAAAAGCTGTTGTATATACAGGCGATTTGGTTGAACAAAATGAATTACGCATCCCGGATGGTAAAACAATTAAAGTAAAAACATTTTCACCTCTTTTTGCTATTTCGCCTGTTACGGCACAATATGCATGGCGTACTGAAACTTTTGACCAGTTTGATATTGTTATTGAATAGAAAGAGTAATAATGTTTTTTACTACCTTTGCTATGAATAATATTATACATAGGTATGGAGAATAATCAACCAATAGGATATATGAATGTTCCGGTTCCTAAAAGTATTGACCTTGTTCAGGAAATAGACCGGTTACGAAAAGAAAAAAATGCTGTTATTCTGGCTCACTATTACCAGACAGGAGATATACAGGATATAGCTGATTTTGTAGGTGATAGTCTGGCACTGGCGCAATGGGCTGCTAAAACTACTGCAGATATTATAGTGCTGTGTGGAGTTCATTTTATGGGTGAAACAGCCAAAATACTTTGTCCGGATAAAAAGGTATTAGTTCCTGATTTGAATGCGGGCTGCTCATTAGCTGATAGTTGTCCGGCGGTTGATTTTACAGAGTTTGTAAGTAAACATCCGGACTATACAGTTATTTCTTATGTAAATACAACAGCTGCTGTTAAAGCAGTAACAGATGTAGTAGTAACATCTACTAATACCCGTCAGATAGTGGAAAGTTTTCCTGCTGATACAAAAATAATATTTGGACCGGACCGGAATCTGGGTAACTATATTAATAGTATTACAGGTCGTAATATGATTCTATGGAATGGTGCCTGTCATGTACATGAACAGTTTTCGCTGGAAAAAATACTGGAATTAAAAGCTCAATATCCCGATGCGGAGATTATTACTCACCCGGAATGTAAACAACCTATTATTGAAGTCTCAGACTTCGTAGGTTCAACGGTAGCTTTATTAAAGCATACTATCCAGTCTGATATAAAACAATTCATTGTAGCGACGGAAAGTGGGGTTATTTATGAAATGCAAAAACAGAGTCCGGATAAACAATTTATACCGGCTCCTCCGAATGATAGTACCTGTGCCTGCAATGAATGTGTATTTATGCGTCTGAATACAATGGAGAAGTTATATAACTGTCTGAAGTTTGAGATGCCTGAAATATATGTAGACGAAGAGGTACAGAAAAGAGCAGTAAAGTCTATTCAACGAATGCTGGAAATTTCAGCACAATTAGGTCTGTAAATAATATTTTTACAGACTTAGAATTACTTGTTACGCCTTTATAAATTTATATACCATGAGACACATCTATTTATTTTTATGCCTTTTTGTAGGCTTAACCACTCTGTATTCCCAGGTCAAACTGGTAGAAAGAAATAAACCGGTATCCCGGATTGTATTAACAGATGATAATCCTGTAGATAAACAGGCTGCTGAATTATTACAGGATTTTATTTTCCGTATAAGTAAGGCTACTTTACCTATTGTATCCCATGTAAAAACCGGAAAAGGAGATATAATCTTTAATAATAAAGATTGTTCAGAATTAACTGAAGATGGTTTCCGCTTACAAACACAAAATAGACAATTACATATCAGTAGTGGTGGGAATAAAGGAAGTATTTATAGAGTAGTTACCTTACTGGAAGATTACCTGAATGTGTACTATTATACAGCACATACCTATGATTTGGAAGAGCGTCCGACTATTATTTTTCCGGAAATTAACCGGGCTGAGAATCCGGCTTTTCGTTACCGGCAAACTCAATCGTATGCTATCTGGCAGGATCCTGTTTATAAAATGTGGTTCAGATTGGAACAACCTTCTGAAGTATTTGTGGATAATTTATAGGTACATACATTTGATCCTATTTTACCCTCCGATGTTTATGGAGAAGCACATCCTGAATATTATTCGTTTATTAATGGTGAACGCCGTCCGGGTAAAGCCAGCCAATGGTGTCTGACTAATCCTGAAGTTTTTGAAATAGTATTTCAACGGATAGATTCTATATTTAAAGCAAATTCGGATAAGAAATTAATTTCGGTAAGCCAGAATGATGGAAATCATACCAATTGTGCGTGTTTTTCCTGTAAAGCCATAGATGAACAGGAGGGAGGACCTTCCGGCAGTTTAATCTGGTTTATAAATAAGTTAGCCGAACGGTTCCCGGATAAAGAATTTTCAACACTGGCTTATTTATATACGATGCATCCGCCTAAAAATATAAAGCCTTTACCAAATGTTAATATTATGTTGTGTAATATTGATTGTGACCGTGAAGTTCCTTTAACCGATAACGCTTCAGGCCGTGATTTTATGAAGGCTATGAAAGGATGGAGTGAAATATCCAACAATATATTTGTATGGGATTATGGTATCAATTTTGATAATTATCTTGCACCCTTCCCTAATTTTCCGATTCTACAAAAGAACATTCAGCTCTTTAAAGAGCATAATACAACGATGCATTTTTTACAGATAGGTGGTTCCAAAGGCGGAGACTTCTCGGAGATGCGTGCTTATATGGTCAGTAAGTTAATGTGGAATCCGTACCTGAATACGGATTCTCTGATGCGTTCTTTTATGGATGGATATTATGGTGCGGCAGCTCCTTACATTTATCAATATGTGAAACTACTGGAAGGAGGTTTGTTAGCCAGTAATGAACGTTTATGGATTTATGATTCTCCGGTTACTCATAAAAACGGTATGTTGAATGCGAATGCCCGTAAACGGTATATTCAATTATTTGACCAAGCTGAAGAAGCTGTTGCAGGAAATGATAAGTACTTAAAAAGAGTTCAACTGTCCCGTCTTCCCTTACAATATTCAGAATTAGAGATAGACAGAGCCGAAGGTAATCCGGATATAGAATCTATTAAAGCTAAACTGGCATTATTTGAACAACGTACAGCTGAATTTGAGGTACCTACTTTAAATGAGCGTTCTAATTCTCCGGCTGATTATTGTAAACTATATCGCGAACGTTATTTACCCGGTCGTGAATCTAATCTGGTAAAAGGTGCTAAAGTTACCTGGCTCATTGAACCGGCAGAGAAATATAAAAAGTTAGGTGAAACAGCATTGACAGATGAACTGTTTGGCGGTACTACTTTTGTTGAAAGTTGGGTGGGTTGGTCTGGTTCTGATGGAGCTTTTGTTCTGAATTTGGGAGAAGAAAAAGAAATTCGTTCCATTGAGTCTAATTTCTTATTACAAACAGGTGCATGAATTTTGTTACCTAAAGGAGTAACCTATACTACTTCTACAGATAAT
>JAJBTP010000550.1 GCA_020860805.1 Tannerellaceae bacterium
ATCCATTTACGGGCATTTACAAACGCCTCTATCCATGGTGTCACTTCATCGTTTTTTCTATCAACTGGATAGTATCCACATTGCCAGGGGAAAATAGCCCGCTCAGGATGTGGCATCAATGAAAGATGCCGTCCGTCATGTGAACAAACACCCGCTGTAGACCAAGGCGAACCATTCGGATTGGCAGGATATCCTTCATAATTATATTTAGCGATAATATTGTATTCTTTCTCTTCATATGGAAATGAGAATTTGCCTTCTCCATGTGCTACCCAGATACCCAACTTAGTACCACTCAGTGAACCTAACATCACAGAATTGTTCTTTGGGATTTCTAAGGTGATAAACTCAGATTCAAATTTGTGAGAGTTATTATACAACATCTTATGCTTTTTCTCATGTTCAGGATATTGAAGTTCCAATTCAGCCATTAATTGGCATCCGTTACAAATACCCAGACTTAATGTATCTTTTCTAGCGTAGAAATTATCGATTGCTTTTTTAGCTTTTTCATTATATAAAATACCAGCAGCCCATCCTTTAGCTGAACCTAATACATCTGAATTGGAGAATCCACCACAGAATACAATCATATTAATATCTTCCAACGTCTCTCGGCCACTGGCAAGATCGGTCAGATGAACATCTTTTACATCAAACCCTGCCAGATATAATGTGTAAGCCATTTCACGTTCTCCGTTGGTCCCTTTATCACGCAGAATAGCCGCTTTAACACCTGTGGGTTTACGACGGTCAGCCGAGATACCATAGGAAGATAACTTTCCGGTAAAGTTTTTATTGTATTTAAATTCCAGTGGTTGAATTTTGTAATTTTCAAAACGATTTCCGGCACAAATGCTTCCACTTTGTTTAATATCCAATTTATAAGAAGAAGAATACCATACATCACGCATATAATCAATACCAAAATGATACTGAATTCCTTCTTTATTTACCAGAATATGTCTTTCATCTGTTGGACGGGCTATAATTGCGAATCCTACACCATTGTCTTTTAATAAAGTTTCAAATGCTTTTTTGTCTTTTACCTGAACAAGAATTCCTGGATTTTCAGCAAATAGTATTTTTACTAAGTCCGGCTCATTAATAGTATCTAGGTTTACATCCAAACCGCCTTCTGTGTTAGCAAAACACATTTCCAGTAAAGCTGTAATCATACCTCCGGCAGAAATATCATGTCCGGCAAGAATCAAATTATTCTCAATAGCCTCCTGTATAGTATTAAATGCATCACTAAAATATTCATTATCCTGTACTGTAGGAACTTCATTCCCTAATTTATTTAATATCTGTGCAAGAGCAGAACCTCCTAATTTAAAATTATCGAAAGAGAAATCAATATAATAGATATAACTGTTTTTTTCTTTAATTAGAACAGGTGATACGATTTTTTTGATATCGCTTACTTCACCACCGGCAGAAATAATAACAGTACCCGGAGCAATTACTTTTTCATCACCGTATTTTTGTGTCATAGAAAGGGAATCTTTACCTGTGGGAATATTTATACCCAATGCACATGCAAATTCAGATGCTGCTTCTACTGCTTTATATAAGCGTGCATCTTCTCCTTCATTACGGCAGGGCCACATCCAGTTGGCACTTAACGAAATACCTTCCAGCTTATCTGTTAATGGTGCAAATACAATGTTCGTTAATGCTTCAGCAATGGCCATAATAGAGCCTGCTGCCGGATCAATAATTGCAACTTGTGGAGCATGTCCAATTGAAGTTGCTATCCCTGCTTTACCACGGTAGTCAAGCGCTACAGCTCCCAGGTCACTTAACGGTAGCTGAAGTTCACCCTGACATTGCTGGCGGGCAATTTTACCAGTAACGGAACGGTCTACTTTGTTCGTTAACCAATCTTTACAAGCTACAGCTTCTAATTGTAATACATTCTCAAGATAATGATGTATTTCTGATTCTTTATATTGTACTGTTTGGTAAATCTCCTCTACAATATTGTCAGTCATCACTGTTTTAGGTGGTTTACCAAACATGTATTCAAGTTTCATATTAATGGGTTTTTCACCATCGGCTTGTTCGAAAATAAACTCCATATCGTCAGTCGTTTCACCAACAACATACATAGGGGCTCTTTCCCGTTCAGCAATTCTTCGGATTTTTTCAACATCTTTTTCTTTTATGAGTAGACCCATCCGCTCCTGGCTTTCATTACCAATTATTTCCTTAGCAGAAAGAGTCGGATCTCCAACCGGCAATTTATCAATTTCAATGCGTCCACCAGTTGCTTCTACCAGTTCGGATAAACAGTTTAGGTGTCCACCTGCTCCGTGATCATGGATAGAAACGATGGGGTTCTCATCCGATTCGGCAATAGTACGAATTACGTTTGCTGCCCGTTTTTGCATTTCAGGATTAGCACGCTGTACAGCGTTCAGTTCAATACCACTGGTATATTGACCTGTATTTACGGAAGAAACAGCTCCTCCTCCCATACCAATACGATAGTTATCACCTCCGATTACAACAACTTTTTCTCCAGGTTTTGGTTCTCCTTTTAAAGCATCCCGCATATTAGCATATCCAACCCCTCCAGCAAGCATGATAACCTTATCATATCCATACTTTTTGTTATTTTCAGCATGTTCAAACGTAAGAACAGAACCACATATTAGTGGTTGACCAAAATGATTTCCAAAGGTTGAAGCACCATTAGATGCTTTGATAAGAATTTGCTCCGGCGTTTGGTATAACCATGGACGTGGGCCAAGTGTTTTTTCCCATTCACGGGCGCCTTCAGTACGTGGATAAGCAGTCATGTAAACCGCTGTTCCGGCAATTGGCAAAGATGCTTTACCGCCACCCAGACGGTCACGAATCTCTCCACCAGTTCCGGTAGCAGCACCATTAAAAGGTTCTACAGTAGTTGGGAAATTGTGAGTTTCAGCTTTTAATGAAATAACTGTTTTGATATCTTTAATTTGAAAAAAGTCCGGTTTGTCTCCATTTACGGGAGCAAATTGTTCTACAATCGGGCCCTCGTTAAAAGCCACATTGTCTTTATAAGCAGAAACTAATTTGTTGGGATTCTCTGCAGATGTTTTTTTGATGAGATTAAATAAAGAACTCTCTTTTTCTTCCCCATCTATAATAAATGCGCCTCCGAATATTTTGTGGCGACAGTGTTCTGAATTTACCTGTGCAAAACCGTAGACCTCACTATCAGTTAATTTTCTGTTTAGCTTTTGACTGACTTCATTTAGATACTCTACTTCATCTTCACTTAATGCCAGACCTTCCTGTTTATTATATGATTCAATATCTTCAATATAAATAATAGGTTCCGGTTG
>JAJBTP010000147.1 GCA_020860805.1 Tannerellaceae bacterium
ATCCCATACCTTTAGCATATGAAGATGCAATAATGCGATAGGTTTCATCCGGAAGCCATAAGCTACGAAAATTTTTATATCCTTCCTCTTCCTTTATAGGTTGGTTAAATTTCATACGATTAATATCTACTAAGTAAAATGAAAGTTGTCCGTTAGACTCCTTTTTATAGAGAATGTTTCCACTGGAAAAGTCTTTATGAAAAATCTCTTTTTTATGTAATTCTGCTGTAAATTTACCAAATGCTTCCACAATCGGATATCTATCTCCTATTTCCGGCTGAAACCAGAATTCTCGCATTTCATGTGCATCAACCAGTTCTGTGGTTATATAATAGGAATCAGAAAGACCTGTATTAATACATTCTATATAAGCTACCGGAGTAGGAGTTAAAAACCCTTTTTTAATTAATTGAAGTCCGTTTTTATAAGAACGGCAGGCTTTTGATGAACGGATACTTATATAGACCAAACGATTAATAAAAAAAGGTTTTTTGAAGGATTTAACAATGAAACTAGTACCATTCACATTAAAACGCTTTAAGATATTCCTACCTTCAAAGATAACTTCTCCTTCTTTCTTGAATAGGGCGGGTATATCGTGTATAAAAGAACTAAAATCTGTATAATCAGGATTTATAACCGTTTTGATCATGTTAATATTGAGTTAACTTTATCGATAATAAATTGTGGCGAAAGTTGAGTCATACAAGCCCAGTCTCCCCTGTAACAGTCTTTACTTCCAAATGCAGAACACGGGCGGCAGCATAATGAGAGCTGAATGGCATCATCAGGAGATTGCCTGAATCCGTAAAATCCGGCAAAGGGATGAGTCGCACCCCAAATAGAGATCACACGGGTATTTACCAGAGAGGCAAAATGCATATTCGCAGAATCCATAGAAATAAGTAAATCCAGCTGATTAATCAGTGCAAGTTCCTGATCCAATGAATAACGACCAACAATACTCGTTACCTTTGAATAGTTAGAAGCCCATTGAGCTAATAAATCACCTTCATATCCTTTTCCTCCTAATAAAAAGATTTTTACATCTTTTCTTTCATGAAGCGCTTTAAGTATTTGTTCTGTTTTTTCAATCGGGTAAATCTTGCCCCGGTGCTTGGCAAAAGGAGCCAATCCTATCCAATATTCTTTCTTTTCTTTAATAAACAACTTTTCTGAGACTTCATTCTCAAATAAGGATGTAAAGGAAAGAGTAAATGTTAAACCTGCCTGCCGGAAAACATCTGCATATCGTTCAATTACCGGCTGAAGGGGTCTGCATATTTTGTTTTTCCGGCGGGTAAGTTTTCTGCGTTCCTGCCTGGCTTTATTGATTACGTATATCTTTTTACCTTTTATCTGCATTAAAAACCGAATTGTTTTGGTTCTTAATGCATCATGCAGGTCAATTATCGTGTCATAATTTAACTGAGATAATTGCTTTGTAAGATGCAATAACCCTTTAATTCCTTTTTCTGTAGTTTTTAGATTGATGCCAATCACTTCCAGGTTAGAAGGCTTGTTTATGAATAAGGGTATCAGGAACCCTTGGGTCAGAACAGTAAAAGTATCTTCCGGATTCTCTTTGGCTACAGAATAAATAACCGGAATTGTCATGGCAACATCTCCAATAGCAGATAAACGTATTACCAGGTAATTAGCCATTATTTTTTACTATACAGAACGGGATTTAATGCCGGGTCATTGTACATTTTCATTTGCTTGTACACTTTCATATATTTATTGCCCGTTTTAATATCTTCCAGAAGTTGTTCTAAAGCCGTAGAAAGATCAGTACGTTGCTCTAACAAAATGTTTAATTTATTCTGACAGGTATGGATGTGTTCGGAATCTACATCCGTACGTTCAACTTCCTGTTCCATGTGATAGATTTTTAGAATCAGGATAGAGAGCCGGTCTACAGCCCATGCCGGACTTTCCGTATTTATTGTTGCCCCTTGCTTTATTGCTACTTCTTTGTATTGCTCCAGAAAATAACTGTCAATCAATTCAACCAAATCCGTACGATTTTGATTGGATGTATCAATACGGCGTTTAATTTGTAAAGCTTCTGTCGGATCAATAGAGGGATTCCGAATAATATCTTCTAAATGCCATTGAACTGCGTCAATCCAGTTTTTGAGGTATAAATAATATTCGATACTTTTTTCAGGATAAGGGTTATTCATTTCCGCATCCACATCATCTGTCAGATGATAATCGGAAGTTGCTTTCTCAAAGATAGGGATACATTGTTGACTGAAATTCATAGAATTATTTAATTTATAGGTTTATTATAGGTATTGACTGACACCTACTGGTGCTACGGTTACTTTCTCGGCTTTTCTCTGGTTATAATAATTTTGATTTTTCTCTTTATTATACATGTAAAAGTCTTCATGCCAAAGATGAAAAACTATTCCGGAAAATTTAAGATAAAGTCGTTCTACTCCTGAATTAAGCATCCGGCAGGTAAAGTCATAATCTTCTCCTCCCCACCCTTCATAAAATTCATCATATCCATTCACTTTAATAAAATCCTCTTTCCAGAAAGACATGTTACAGCCAAGTCCTAATACTCTCTTTCGTTTACAGCGTGGTGCCAGATATTCACTAACTGTTAAATTATGAATGGCATTAATTCTTCTGAGTAATCCTGGTGAAAAGAAATTAAGATTGGGAATCTGTCCACTTTTACATAATTTATCAGTCAGTTTTTTATTCAGATTTACTCTGCCTCCTTTTAGGAAAAAAACTTTTCTGCGCAAAGTAAAGATGATCTGATACATATAATGGGTGAAGAATTAAATCTCCGTCAATCTCTAATATATATTCATAATCACAGTTGGCAACGGCTTTATTCCTGCTCATTGCGAGCCGGAAACCTTTATCTTCGTGCCATATATGCTTAATAGGTACCGGAAAATCTTTTTGAAACTTCTCGATCAGTAAACGGGTTTCTTCTTTTGAACCATCGTCGCCAATCACTACCTCATTCGGTAGAACTTTTTGGCGGGCAATACTTTTCAGACAAAGATTTAATGCCTCGGGACGATTATAAGTCGATACAATTAACGACGTTCTAATGGAAGATGTGTTCATAATTAACTCCTGTTTTTATATAATACAAAGGTAACCTTAAATTTTATAACTCTGTATAAGTAAAATGTATTTACTTTTATTTGTCTGTTAACTCTACTATTTTTTCTATAATAAGCTCCGGAACTATCTCCATACAAGCATATTGTGGTGTACGCCGGCATTCTCTTTCACCGAAGAAGGAAAAAGGCTGACAATCCAAAGTTCGATAAATGGAAGGCTCTGGATTGACATGCA
>JAJBTP010000230.1 GCA_020860805.1 Tannerellaceae bacterium
AGATAATATAAAAAGCAGGGGGAGGAAAGAGAAGATATGAAAAAATTAGTTTGCGAAATGTGTGGAAGCACAGAGTTGATCAAGCAGGACGGTGTTTTTGTTTGCCAGTCATGTGGATGTAAGTATTCTGTGGAAGAAGCAAGAAAAATGATGGTTGAGGGAACAGTGGAAGTTACTGGAACTGTCAAAGTAGATGACACATCAAAAGTTGATAATTATTTAGATCTTTCTAATACTGCATATAATGCAGGTAATGGCCAATCAGCATTTGATTATGCAAACAAGGCTCTTGAAATTGCCCCACAAAACTCTCAAGCATGGATTGCAAAAATGAAAGCTGTAGAATACTTAGGAACTTTTGGAGATCTGAAATTAAAAGAGGTTGTCGAAGCGGGAAAGAATGCCGTAACTTTTGCAGATGATTCCCAAAAGCAAGATATAACATTTGAAGTTTACAATTATGAAGTGACACGCGCATTATCATTACTTAAATTAGCTACGAATAAAATGAGCGAAACAGCTGATATCGAAAATACATTCAAACGCTTTTCAATGATTAGTATATTAACTGCCGGAAAGAATACTGCAAATGTAGATAGTAAAGTTGTGCAACTTTATGACAATGTCGCTCAAGAAGCTATTTCGCTGGCTCTAATGATTCCTCACGAAGTTCTTATAGATTTTCCTGAAATAAGCCGCATAATAGGTGAATGCGCCAAACAATATCAATATGTAACAGATGCACTGATTAAACGATACGCAATATATGGCGCAGGCCTGACCGATTCCGCCTTAAAGGTAAGAAAAACCCTAAAAAGTACACTAGAAAAAACATGCGACAATGCTTTGAAAGAATCAGAAGAAAAGCAAAAAGAAAGGAACGAAACATATTGGCAGGAGCATCTTGCGGAAAAGGAGTAACTATTACAAGAAAATTCTGAAATTAATAGAAAAATTGATGAATTATCTCGGTCTGAATCCCTTTTGCCAGAAATGATTGCTTTCTCAAATATTGAATCACGAATTAAGGAATTAGAAGCAAAGAAAAAAACACTGGGTATATTTAAAAACAAGGAGAAAAAAGCTTTGCAGGAACAGATTAACAGTCTTGAAAATGAATGTTCTTCTGCAAAAGCCGCAAAGGACAAAGCTGTAGCTCCTATGGAAAGTGAAATTGAAAAGCTGCAAAAACGTCTTGATGAGATTAATGATGAGCTTACAAAAAATCGCTAACTAATTAAAAAGTATCAGAAGATATGAACATCCACCATAAGAAGGGAAATACCATGACACAAATCATTGATATTATTAAATATGAGGGCGATAATAGTACATTCATATGGAAACATCCCTGTGAAGATTTTAATACAACCACTCAGCTTATTGAACACGTAGCATTGGAAGCAATTTTTTTCTTGAACGGACAGGCGCTGGATCTGTTTGGACCTGGTAGATATACCTTAGAAACTCAGAATATTCCATTACTTCGGCGCATTATTAATATTCCATCTGGCGGAGAAACAGCATTTCATTGTGAGGTTTATTTTATCAATAGGACTGAGCAGATGGCCATACGATGGGGAACTGATAGCAAGGTGCAATATATAGAACCTACATACAAATTTCCTATTTCTATTGGTGCGAGTGGAGAAATGTCCCTTAGTGTGGACGATTCAAGAAAATTGCTTGTTAAACTTGTGGGTACGGAACGAGTTTTAGATCGCCAGCAGCTCACCATGTATTTTCGTAGCATTTTAATAGCAAAAGTAAAAACATATATGGCTCAAACTATGCGCGCCAAAGCCATTAATATATTTGAAATTGATGAAAGTTTAGAGGCGTTTTCTGATGAAATTCGTGAGCGGCTTATACCGGATTTTCTGGATTATGGAATTCAGCTTAGGCGTTTCTATATAACTACCGTTGTAAAACCGGACGGTGACCCTCAATATGAAAAATTTAAAGAACTTCATTTTCGGCAATATGCAGATATCGCTGAAGCACAGCTTCAACAGCAAGTGGGTGTAATTGAACAACAAACAGAGGCACAGAAGATGATTATTGAATCTAAAGCTCTTGCAACAAAACGTGTACAAGAAGGCTATACCTATCAGCAAGAGCGTGGATTTGATGTAGCAGAACAAGTGGCTCAGAATGAGGCCGTTGGCGAATTCTCAAATATGGGCGTGGGGCTCGGGATGATGACTGGTGTTGGCGGCGCTGTTGGCGGAATGGTAGGCGGAGCAGTATCTAATGCTTTTGACGGAATTAATAATACATCTCAACAACCAACAGAAAATAGGTTTTGTACTAATTGTGGTGCAGAATTAACACCGGGAGCTGCTTTCTGTGATAATTGTGGAGCAGCTCAGACCGCATCTGATATATGCAAAAAATGTGGCTTTATGTTTACCAGACCGGGGAAATTTTGCCCAAGCTGCGGTACAAAAAGGGAGGGCTGTTGATGAAAAGCAAAAAAGTAGGATACCTTACGCTTATTATCATATTTGCCGCAGTTAGCATAATCGCGTTTGTTATTCCGACACCGAAAACTAATGCGCTTTGGATTACCTACATTTTTACTATTATAGCATTTGTGATACAGATTGTTATTTGGCAAAGAATATTTAAAAAATCCGATCCATTAAAAAGTAGATTCCTTGGCGTGCCATTAATATATGTTGGTATTGTATATCTAATTGTCCAAATTGTAGTATTCGCAATATTTACAGCAATTCCCAACTTGCCTGTTTGGAATGCAATTGTAATATGTGTGCTAGTTATGACTGTAGCACTTTTATGTCTGATCTCTGCAGAAGTAGGACGGGAAGTAATTAAAAATGTTGATACTAAAGTACAGGAAAAAGTATACACGCTTAACGCTATGCAAACCGAGGTAGAATTGCTTGCAGACGCTGAAACAGATGCAGAGATTAAAACAAGCTTGCAACAATTAGCGGAAGACATCCGCTTTAGTGACCCTATGAGCAATCAAAATTTGGAAGATATAGAGTTAACGATATCAAATAAAATTATTGAACTTAAATCATCAACAGATAAAAACACCATTATCAAGGACATAGAGATGCTTGTTGTTGAACGAAATAAAAAATGCAAAATTCTTAAATGATTGAGGGTATAATATGGCAACCCTAGTATCCTCTGGAAAGGCCGGGGAGGAGACGCACTTTGCGTAAGCATTGTGCACAATCTCACCTCCCTCATAACCAGACAAAAATAATTTCACCCGGAATATCCGCAAGGATTCTCCGAGTGAGCCAGTCAGGGTTGTTTCATGAAGAAATTTTAAACATAAGATAAATGCTGAATTTAACG
>JAJBTP010000487.1 GCA_020860805.1 Tannerellaceae bacterium
TGCGTATTTTTCGCGAACTTAATCGTCTTGGCAATATCCACATATACCCGGGCGAAACTCAGCCATTTTTTTATTTCTTTATGATGGCTTAATTCATATCCTAAGGTAATGTTGCGTATCCGCAGAAAATCTGCTTTTTCGATTGTATACAGGCTATTATCTTTCGTACTATTAAAATATAAAGAGGGATATTTTGCATTTGGATTTTCACTTGAGTAGTAATCGCTCAGATTAACTCTTGAAAAGTTATATCCTCTCTCAATATTCGGATTCATAGAACGTGCATTTGACAGGTAAGGATTGAATTTTTTCCATCCTAATAAGCCATACATATGAATATCTAAATCAAAATTCTTATAACGGAATGTATTGCTGAATCCAAAAGAAAATTTAGGATCTTCATTAAATAACATTACCATGTCCGCATCATTCAGAACACCGTCAGGTCCTTCCACCCAATTACCGTCTTCATCAAATCCGCCGATGTCTTTAAGTTTCTGGGTACCTACACTTTCTCCCTGCATATGCGGCAGGTTGTCTCCCGGCTGGATAAGTCCGTCAGCTACATATCCCCATTTTACACGTAAGGGGTCGTTTTCCGATTCATATATTTTTAAGGCAATATCCGGATTTCTTTTTTTCCAACGGTCACGATAAGCTGATAAATTAATGTTTGAACTCCAGAAAAACGGACCGTTTAGATTGATGGTATTTAAATTCAGTTCAAAACCTTTACTGGTAGTGGTACCTAAATTTGCATTTACGCTACTAACCGGCAGATAATACATAAGTGTTTTGTCTCCTAACATTTTTGACACATTTTTAGTAAACAGTTCAAGTGTCATGTTAACCCGGTTTTGTATTATACCCAGGTCGAGCCCCAGATTGTACTCTGTCTGTGTTTCCCATTGTAACTTAGGATTAGAGTAAGAACTGAGATATGCGCCTGTATTTACTTTGTTTCCAAATAGATAATCCTGTCCGAAAGAATAATATCCATACGCACCATCTACATTACTATTACCGGTTTGTCCTATACTTAACCGTAGTTTCAGGTTGGATAACCAGTCCATTTTCTGCATAAAGTTTTCCTGATCAATTCGCCAGGCGATTGCTCCGGAAGGAAAATATCCCCATCTGTTATCTTTACCAAAACGGTCTGAACCGTCTGCACGAAGTGTAAATGTGAAAAGATAACGATCTTTGAAATTGTAGTTTAAACGACCAAAGTAAGAAGCTCAGTCTGTTACGGATTTACCGGAACCAACCCCCGGTCTTTCGGATTCACCCTGCCCTATATCATTGGTAAGGAATGCATCGGTTAAAAAACCACTGTTTGATAATTCAGCTGTTTCCGTTTTTAATCTTTGCCACTCGTATCCTATTAATCCATCCAGTGTATGAACCTCATTTATTTTCTTTTTGTAGGAAGCCGTTGCATTAAACATTTTATCGAAACGGTCTGAATAACTTATATTAGCCAGGCCTCCCACTGAATTACCATACAGTGTTGTTTTAGGAAGGTATAGTCTGTTGACTGCATTTTGTTTGTCAAATCCAAACTGTGCTTTTACTTTTAAATCATCAATAGGTGCTAACTCCACAAATGATTGAACAAATAGACGATCCTGGGTTGTTTTATTGCTGATATCCAATAAGGAAACCGGGTTAGGAAAGAATGATGAGTTGGGAACCAGCGAAAAATCGCCATTTTCATCTCTTATGGGTAGAGTTGGTGTAAATACACGGGCAGTTTCTATAACCCCTGATGCTTCCGAACCACCTGATCCCATAGCAGCATTGGATATTTTAATTCTACTAGCGGTAGATTTAACTCCGATAGTAAGCCATTTCCTGATTTCCTGTGTCAGGTTCATGCGTCCGGTAATCCGGTTAAAGCTACTGTTTTTAACTACCCCTTCCTGATCATAATAGTTTAAAGAGGCCAGGTAAGTAGTACCCTGATTTCCTCCGCTGATACTTATATTGTGTTCTGTCATTGCCCCTGTACGAGTTACTTCATTCAACCAGTCTGTTCCTCTGCCAGCGGCTGCTATTTCTGCGGCCGTATATGTGTCTGTATATCTCTCTTCTACGGTGGAAGCATCTACGTTACCGTATATTCCTACTCCATTTCTTTCCATCCATCTTTCTTTGTTATAGAGATTGGTGGTCTGTAAGAGTTCGGAAGCGGTCATAGTTTCCCATGTTTTTGTCATTTTCTGGGTTCCGTATTTAAAGTCGTAATGGACCGTTGCTTTTCCCTGTTTTCCCTGTTTGGTAGTAATAAGGATGACTCCGTTAGCGGCGCGGGCTCCGTAAATAGCGGTAGCACTCGCATCTTTAAGAATCTGAATACTTTCAATATCGTTAGGGTTAATGGAGCTTAAAGGGCTTCGGGAACCTACCTTATAACGTACATCATCCTGTTCCGGGTCGGCATAGCCACCCACAGGAAAACCATCAATCACATATAACGGATCATTTCCGGCTCCTACGGATGCTGCTCCACGAATCAGAATGTCAATCCCTCCACCTGGCTGGGCATCGGTTGAACGTATCTGTACGCCGGCAGTTCTTCCGGACAACATGTGTTCTGCGGAAGTAGTGGCAGAAGGCGGAAGATCTTTTGAGTTGACTGTACTTACGGCTCCGGTCAAATCAACCTTACGTTGTACTCCATAACCTATCACTATGACTTCATCCAGGTTTTGAGTGTCTTCGCGCAGGGTTAATTCAATAAACGTTTTTCCTTTTAATGCTACTTCCTGTGTAAAATACCCAATGTAAGATACCTGTAAAGTAGTATTTTCAGGGGCGTTGAGGCTAAAATTTCCATCCAGATCCGTAATGGTCCCGTGCGTTGTACCTTTTACAATTACATTGGCTCCGATTATGGCTTCTCCGTGATTATCATAAATAACCCCCTGGATTGTTTTGGCAGTATTCTGATTATTGCCGTTTTCTTTAGAAATGATAATGTGATTATTCCGGATCACATATATACAACCTGTATTTTTTAATAAGTCATTTAATGTTGCTTCGAGTGGCTGATTGTCTTTTTTAATCTGTATAAGTTGTTTTTCGTTTAGGACTGAATTATCGTAGTCAACAGACATTTCTGTTTGTTTTTCTATGATTTCCAGTGCCTCTTTTAGTGTCAGACTATTTTTTGAAAATTGAATATTCTGAGCGAAACCATTCAGTGCCAGCAAAGAAAGAAAGAAGGTAAATAGTGTTATGCGTAGGATATTATTTCTTTCCGCCAATCGTTGTTTAAATAATAATTTCATACTTTTGTAAATTAGATTTTAAAGTTTGATACTCTTAATGAG
>JAJBTP010000381.1 GCA_020860805.1 Tannerellaceae bacterium
TGTTATAAGTTTATCTTTTTTAGCGAAGCCAAAAATACAAATTCTTTATACGCTGTCCAATAGATTTAATTGATTTTAAAATCAATATTATCATTCATCTCCAGAAACTCAATCAATTCTTTAGTTACTGTCAGACGTATACTTTGTGAGAATAAGTTCAGTGAAACGTGGTGTTCACCATCGATTACACGAAAATATAACAGGCTTTGACCCGGATTGTTTTTTATCAAAACAGAGAGTTCATTAATCATGGGTTCGTCCATTTCATGAATAGGTACAGTAATGTTAATTTTCTCTATCAGCTTCTCTTTTTCTTCCTGAAGTAACCGGATCGTACCAATTTTAAATTCTAATTCACCTGCCTTCCACCGATGGTTTTCCACCCGTGCATTGATTAATAAATAAATTCCTATTCGGAAGTATTTACCGTGCTCTACATAGTCCTGTCCGAAAAGAGCAATTTCAGCACTACCTGAAAAGTCTTCTATTTTCATAACTCCATATGGGTGTCCTTTGCGTGTAGTGCCTTCACGGACTTCAGTAACGATTCCTCCCATTAATATTTCCCGTCCCTGAATAGATGGTAAATCGTTTATTTCAGCTACTTCGGTATTACATACATGTTTAAGTATAATCTTAAACTCATCCAATGGATGAGCAGAAAGATAGATACCAACCAGTTCTTTTTCTTTGTTAAGTCGCTCCAGATCACTCCAGCGTTGGCATACCGGTATTTCCGGTTTAGCAATAGAAGCAAAATTGTCATCTCCGAACAATGAGTTTGTAGCAGTAGTTTTATCCATCTGGTATTTGTTACCATAACGCATCAATACCTCCAGAAAGATTTCTCCTTTTCCACAGTCAGTAAAAAATTGTTCACGTTGGATTCCAAAATTGTCAAATGCTCCTGCCAAAGCAAGAGCTTCCACATTCTTCTTATTACAGGCGGTAAGGTTTACCCTTTCTACAAAATCAAAGATATTTTTAAAAGGACCGTTTTTCCTCTCTTCAATAATATTTAATACCGCAGATTCTCCTACACCTTTAATCGCTCCCAGCCCGAAACGGATAATATTCCCTTCCTTACTTACACTAAACTTCAGAATAGATTCATTAACATCCGGGCCTAAAACCTGTAATCCCATGGCTTTACATTCATCCATGAATTTGGTAATATCCGTAATGTTCGATAAGCTCCGGCTTAGTACAGCTGCCATATATTCTGCCGGATAGTTGGCTTTCATATAAGCAGTCTGATAAGCTACCCATGAATAGCAGGTTGCATGACTTTTATTGAATGCGTAGGAGGCAAATTTCTCCCAGTCACTCCATATTTTATTTAAAGTCTTTTCATTATGACCGTTCTTTTTACCTCCGGACAGGAACTTTTCTTTCAGTTCATTCATCTTGTCAATGAGCTTTTTACCCATTGCTTTCCGTAATGCATCACTTTCACCCCGTGTGAAATCTGCTAACAAACGGGAGAGGAGCATGGCCTGTTCCTGATATACTGTAATTCCGTAGGTGTCCTGCAGATAACGTTCCATAATAGGAATGTCATAATTGATTTCTTCCCGGCCATGTTTACGGGCAATGAAAGAAGGTATGTAGTCCATAGGGCCCGGACGGTAAAGGGCATTCATGGCAATTAAGTCTTCAAATTTGGAGGGTTGAAGTTCTTTCAGGTATTTCTGCATACCTGCAGATTCAAACTGGAATGTTCCTGTTGTTTTTCCCTGACAATATAATTCATATGTTTTAGGATCTTCCAGACTAATGGTATTAATATCAATTTTTTTGCCTCGTGTGAGATATACATTTTCAACCGCCTCTTTAATAATAGACAGAGTTTTCAGACCCAGGAAGTCCATTTTAATCAAACCGGTTTCTTCAATAACAGAACCTTCGTACTGGGTAACCAGCATCTCTTCTCCGGTCTCTTTGTCTTTAGCTGTACTAACCGGTACTACATCAGAAATATCATATTTACCGATAATGACTCCACAGGCATGTACACCAGTGTTCCGGACGTTCCCTTCCAGCATTTGGGCATATTTTAAGGTATCCCTCATGATTGGATCATAGGAATTGGCTGCTTCTTTCAGTTCCGGAACATATTCAATTGCTGCGCGCAGATTTACTTTTTTAACATCCGGAATCTTGTCGGGAACTAATTTCGCTAACCGGTTAGATTCAGATAAAGGTAATTTCTGGACCCGTGCAACATCTTTAATCGCAGACTTCGTAGCCATGGTACCGTAGGTAATAATATGGGCAACTTTTTCCTGCCCGTATTTTTCCGTAACCCATCTGAGTACTTCGCCTCGTCCGTCATCATCAAAGTCCACATCAATATCAGGCATTGAGATACGATCCGGATTTAAGAAACGTTCAAACAGTAAATCGTATTTAATAGGGTCGATGTCAGTAATCCCTAAACAGTAGGCTACAGCAGAACCAGCTGCTGAACCACGTCCAGGCCCTACGGACACACCCATCTTACGGGCTTCATTAATGAAGTCCTGTACGATAAGGAAATAACCAGGGAACCCCATACGTTCTACGGTTCCTAACTCAAAGTCCAACCGTTCGGTAACTTCCTCACTTAAAGGTTCTCCATATTTTCTTTTAGCACCTTCGTACGTGAGATATTTTAAATATTCATCATCATTATTGAACCCTTCCGGAAGTGGAAAGTCTGGCATTAATGGTTCACTGTCAATGGAATAAAATTCTACTTTTTCTGCAATCTCCAGGGTATTCCGTAAAGCTTCAGGAAGGTCACTAAATACCTGATTCATTTCGGCTGTGGTTTTCATCCATTCCTGTTTCGTATATCTCATCCGGTTCGGATCATCCAGGTCTCTTCCTGTACTGAGGCAAATAAGACGATCATGCGCCTCTGCATCTTCTTCATTGACAAAATGAACGTCATTCGAGGCAATTATTTTTACATTATGCTTCCGTGCCAGTGGAATTATAACTTCATTAACCTCTTTCTGCTTCAAATATGTATTTTGGTTAGCATTTGGATTATCAGTCTGATGACGCTGAATCTCTATATAATAGTCATCTCCAAAAAGGTTTTTGAACCACAGAATTGATTCTTCGGCTTTCTCCGGATTGTTTCTCATTATATGCTGAGGAACTTCTCCTCCCAGACAGGCTGAACATACAATGAGCCCTTCTTTATATTTTTCAAGCAGCGATTTGTCTATACGGGGACGAGCATAAAAACCTTCTGTCCATCCAATCGAAACCATTTTGATTAGATTTTTATAACCAATCAGATTTTTAGCAAGCACAATGAGATTCCAGCCACTCATATCT
>JAJBTP010000047.1 GCA_020860805.1 Tannerellaceae bacterium
GACTAAAATGAGTCAACTTATAACAGTATTAAAGTAATAATCAGTCAACCTTTTTTAGGACGATACACTGTGAAGGGTTGTCTTTTCCCTTCACCTTACCCTTCACCCTCATACAGCCTGAAAATCAGATGATTATATCGTTTAATGAAGGGTGAAGGGTAAAATTGAAGTTTAGGGTATATTTTTTAGTCCGGAACTCACAATGTCATGTTCTTACTATAACCCTAATTATATAAAAGCGTTTAGTCTATAGTTTTATAAACAGAGAAATTTAAAATCTCCGGTCTGGCTTTGGCTTTCTTCACCTGTAACTTTATCTCCTTTACTTCCGTTGGAGTAAAACGAACAATGTGTTTATGGCCGATATTGGAACCATTATATAAAAGGCTCCAGTCTTCTTTATTTTTTCCATAAATGTCAAAATCCAATACCCGTTCCCCTTTTGTTATATCTTCCTGTAAAACGAGCCGGTCAACAGAAACCGGTGCATCGAATGTGACTATCAATTCTTCACCTGTTCCTTTTATTGATTTGAATGGGGCACCGTATAGCTCTTTAATACGTTTTCCATAAGCTTCAATCATTTGCATATCTGCATCCGGAACCAATCCTCTATCATTAATTACAATACCCAGCAACATATTGGTATTACGGCCCACACTGGTTTCATACTTGGTCATTAACTCATCCAGTGTAAACATCATATGGTCCTGTTCTGCATGCCAGAACCATCCTCCCTGGAAGGAGCGGTTCCAGCGTAGCGTAAAGTCTGCTTCTCCGGGACACCAAAAAGGTGCATTTGGGTCACCATGTAAACCGTCCACAACGACTGTACCGTCTGAATTTGTAGTTGAATCCGCAGTCGCCCAACAGGGATAAGGAGCAACTCCCTCTTCATTCCCCACCCAACGTACCAGATTCGGATGTCCGTAGGATCCCTGAAAAGCGATGGCCTGTGGTTGATATTTCTGTACCAACGAAAGAACGTCTGCTCCTCCCTGTTCACGGGATAAGACCCCTCCGTCAAACCAGATTTCAAAAAGTTCACCATAATTTGTCCAGAGTTCGGTCAGCTGTGTTACCATCATATGGTTATACTCTTCCTGAGTAACAGGTCCACCAGGCTGCACCAGACCGGGATTATCGACATACAAATATCCGTTCGCCGTCGTACTGGCATAAATACCCGGCTTAATTCCATATTTTTTACAGGAAGCTATAAAGTCGGCAACAATATCTCCTTTACCGTCTTTCCAGGGGGACTGACTAATATTATAATCATGTGCCTTGGTAGGCCATAAAGAAAATCCACTACCATGTTTGGCTACCAGGACAGCATATTTAGCCCCCAATTTCTGAGCAGCTTCCAGCCATTGATCGGTATCCAACGCTGTGGGATTAAAAATAGAGGGTTCCGGATGGGTACCCCATTCCCTGAAATTATAATCCGGTTGATAAACCGGCATATCAAAATGGATTATTACACCTATTTCAGCCTCTGCCCACTCTTTTTGTATGGTATTCGGCAGGATGAGAGTCGATTCTGCTTTCCGGGTACATCCTGTTTGTAAAAAGAGTCCAAACAGGAAAACAGCGATTAATTTTTGAATTTTCTTCATACTGTGTCATTTTGTTTATAGGGTTGCTATATCTCCCTGGTTATAAGGAGATATAGCAGTATAAAAATACTAATTTTATTTACCAACCGGGATTCTGTGGTAATAAATTAGGATTAAGTTGTAACTCTTCTGCCGGAATCGGTTTCAGATAGAGCTTATTATCCCACACACGTGTATAACCCGGATAAAGTACTTTATAGGTATCTGTTTCCGGATCGCGGGCTCCCAGATATGTTTTCTGTGCTTCTACCAGTTTTCCGGCTTTCCAACGTACAATATCATGCCAGCGGAAGCCTTCAACTGCCAGTTCAATTCTACGTTCACGACGGATTTCATACAACAAGGGAGAAATGGTATATCCATAATCTACCACCGGATTCAGGTCGGCTGCCGGAGTCGTTGATAAATGAGGCATAGCCACTCTATCGCGCAACAAATTTATGGAACGATTCAGAACTTCCTGATCGCATTCTCCTAATTCTGCTTTTGCTTCAGCATAGTTTAACAGCACTTCTGCATACCGGAATTTACAATCATCGATTATACATCTGTTGGGTTCATTATCTTCGTCATACTGAGAATAATATTTAAATATCCGGTATCCGGTATTTGCCAAATTACTAAAGATGGGGGCTTCTTCATATTCTTCCAACCCTGTGGAGGTGATACGTAAAGGACGATCGGGTGTATAAATAATCTGTTTCATACGAGGGTCTCTGTTTTCGAATTCATCCATAAAAGCAGCATCTCCCTTATATACTCCCGGACTATTGGCGATGGGTAATCCATTGGTACATAAAAATGATTCTACAAAATCTTTCGTCATCCCTGTATTGCTCTCCCGTACCTGTCTTGAACGATTATGCATATGGGTATCTATCAAATATTGCACAGAAAAAACAGCTTCTTTTACGCCGGCCAGACTTTTGAGATTAAAGAAATCCCGATAATCATTATAGGGGTCACCGGTTGAATATAATTCGAACAGATTACTTTTAATTACCTCTTCAGCTGCGTTGGCTGCTAAACGGAGATATTTTTCAGCATCTGTTAATCCATGATATTTATGATAGGTTCCTTCGTATAAATTAACACGTGATTTAAATGTCAGAGCCGCATATTTAGTCCACCGTCCTTCCTCGGATGTTTCGGGTAAATAACGGATTGCTTTATCCAGGCAGGCATTTATAGAGTCTATGACTACAGTCCGTTTGTCCCGTGGTGCATACAACTCTTCCGATTCTGTTGTCAGGTCGGTAATTAGCCAGGGTACATCACCAAAATCCTTTACTTTGTCAAAGTAGTAAATAGATTTGGCAAACAGAACCTCGCCCAGATATACATTAATTTCATCCTCATCTCCTTCTACCCGGTGATAGCGCTGCAGGAAATAATTACACCAACGGACTCCCTGCCAGGCTTCTTTTCCCCAATCATTCTCACCGGCAGTAGTAGGTACTACATATTGATTCCATATATAGTTGTTACGTGTATTAGGTCCCTGATTATCACTTTGATTATCTGAGCTAAATATATCGTTGGTTATTCCCATCAGATTTTCATAGAACCGATTGGCATATAATCTCAAATCCGCAGGTGTTTTCCAGAATGTCTGGTCGTTAATTTTATCTTCCGGATATTTTTCCAAAAAGCTATCGTTACAGCTACACACAGCCAGTAAGGATAAGGATATAATGTATTTATATAG
>JAJBTP010000602.1 GCA_020860805.1 Tannerellaceae bacterium
CCTATAGTACCGGGTTTAACCATTTTTTTTAAAATTATGAGAATAAGCACATTCTTACTTTTTCTCTTCATTTGTACCCTGAATGCAGAGGTTAATTCTCAGAATTCATTATTTACGATCCGTAAAAATAATGTGGAACTGGAAAATATAATCAGTGAAATTGAAAAGCAATCATACTATTTATTCATTTACAACAAAGATGTAAATGTCAATCAGAAAACATCGGTCAACATATCCGGACTACCTTTACCGGACGCTCTCCATACAATTTTTGATAAAATGGATATAGGCTACGAAATAGATGGTTCCTATATTTTATTATCCGTACAGGAAAAAAAGAAATAGCCCAGGCATCCCAACAGAAAAGAACAGTCAGAGGTACGGTAACGGATAGCAGAGGAGAACCTCTAATCGGTGTATCTGTATTTATCAAAGGAACCACCCATAGGAACTGCAACCGATATGGACGGTCACTATACGCTAACCCTGAATGAAAACAGCAAGGAGATTGTATTTTCTTACATCGGTTTTATTTCACAGGAAATAGCCATCGCCGGTAAAACGGATATTGATGCTACATTGATAGAAGATAACCAGCAACTCAATGAAGTGATGGTAGTAGGATACGGTACTCAAAAGAAAGGATTGGTAACAGGGTCCATCTCTCTGACAAAAGGGGAAGAAATCGTTAAAAGTCCTTCTCAGAACCTGGGGCAATCTTTACAAGGAAGAATCTCGGGAGTTATTATGAATGTACGCAGTGGTGAACCCGGTTCGGATGGTGCCTCTATAAGCATCCGGGGTAAAAGTACCTCGGGTAATACAGACCCGTTAATTCTGGTGGACGGAATTGCTAACCGGAGTGGTAACTGGGATAGAATTAATCCGAATGATATAGAAAGTATTACCGTACTGAAAGATGCTTCAGCCTCTATTTATGGCTCCCGTTCTGCCAATGGAGTTATTCTGATAACCACCAAACGGGGGAAAGAAGGCAAACCAACAATAGACTATTCATATAATGTAGGGCTTCAACAGCCCACACGCCTGCCCAAGCTGGCTGATGCAGCTACTTTTGCCCAGGTACTTAATGAAATTGAAGAATATGAAGGCAGAACACCCCGATATACAGCAGATGAAATAGAGAAATTCCGGAATGGTTCAGACCCTATTCATTATCCGAATACAGACTGGCTCAAAGAGACACTGAGAAAATCATCTTTACAACAAAAACATAATTTATCTATCCGGGGAGGGAACGAACGGGTTAAGTATTTTATCGGTGCAGGCTTCGCTGACCAGGATGCTATTTATAAAGACAGTAATACGTATTACCGCCAGTATAATGTACGCTCCAATCTGGATGCTAAAATTACCAAAACACTAACGGTATCGGTTGATCTGGCCGGACGTATTGAGGATCAGCATTATTCAGGTTATGAAGAGGGTACTATTTTCTACTCTTTATTACGTTCTTTCCCAACTTCACTGGCCCGTTATCCGAACGGTTTACCTACGGCCGGAATGGATATAGGAAACCCGGTTACGATGGCAAGTAGTGAAAGTGGTTACAGAAACTATAATAAATCCGTATTCAACAGTACCTTCTCGGCTAATCTGGATTTATCATGGCTGACGGAAGGATTATCGGTAGATGGTTACCTGGCTTTCGATAAAGAGGCTATGGAGAAAAAGGAATGGAAAACTCCTTTCTACTATTATGTTTGGGATGAAGAGACTGATACATATGAAAAAAAGAAAAACGGAAGCCGTGATAAAGCGGAACTCCGGCAGGATTATGTGCCCAGAACATCGCTCACCCTACATGCAAAAGTAAATTACAAAAAAACATTCCATAGTGTACATGGGGTTGATTTAATGGTTGGGTATGAACAGAATGAATACAAAGGCAATGATTTCTGGGGTTCCCGTACCAATTATCTTTCTACGGCTATCGACCAGCTTTTTGCTGGAAGTACCAATAAAGAACATTATGATAACGGAGGAAGTGCTTTTGAACAGGCTCGTCAAAGTTATTTCGGCCGGATTGGTTATGATTATGCCGGTAAATACATGGCACAGTTCAACTTCAGACAGGATGGTTCCTACATTTTCGCAGCCGGTGAAAGATGGGGATTTTTCCCGGGTATATCTGTAGGATGGCGGTTATCGGAAGAGAACTTTATCAAAAATAATCTTTCCTGGATGAACAACCTGAAAGTAAAAGCTTCTTATGGGCAGCAGGGAAATGATAATGTGGGCGCTTTCCAGTATTTACTTAAATATGCAACCGGACGGAATTACGTTTTTGGGAATACGGATGTACAGGGTGTATATTAGGAAGGCTTCCCTAATAAACATATTACCTGGGAGGTTGCCGATACATATAATGTAGGAGTTGAAGGTGATTTCTGGAATGGTTTATTAGGGTTTGAGATCGAAGCTTTTAAAACCAAACGTTCTAATATCCTACGGAAACGGAATGCTTCTATCCCTCAATACACCGGACTAAAAGACCTGCCGGATGAAAACATCGGGAAAGTACAGAATAAAGGGCTGGAAATACAACTAAACCATAGAAACAAAATCGGTAAAGTGAATTTCAGTGCGAATGGTAATTTCTTGTTTGCCCGTAATAAAGTACTCTACATGGATGAAACTCCCTGGGGCGAAGGATATGATTATATGAAAGAGGAAGGCATACCGCTGGGTGCCGGACTGTATTATGAAGTAATTGGAATCTTCAAAGACCAGGCGCATGTAGACTCGTATCCGCATATGGAAGGTGCCCGGCCGGGCGACCCGATCTACCGGGATGTAGACGGGAATGGTGAGATAAATTCAATGGATAGGGTAAGAAACAATCTGACGGATTTCCCGGAAATTGTTTTCGGGCTAACCCTGAATGCCGAATGGAATAATTTTGATGCAAGTGTTTTATTCCAGGGACAGGCCCGGGCACAACTGGCTGTTTATTCTCCGGTAAATGCTACCGGAAATTTTTACATGGAAAGCGTAGCAGACAGATGGACTCCGGATAATCCCAATGGCAGTAATCCCCGCGTAGGTGGTTATAATAATTTACAGGAGAGTTATGGTTCTGATTTTTATCTGAAAGATGCTTCTTTCCTTCGTCTGAAAAATATGGAGATAGGATACACTTTACCTAAAACACTTTTCAGGAAACTGGGTATTTCCAACTGCCGGTTTTACGTAAGCGGATATAATCTGCTGACACTGGATAAAATCAAAGTGGTTGATCCGGAAGCAAGCGAAGGTAAAGGTACTTTTTACCCACAGGTGAGAATATTTAATACAGGTG
>JAJBTP010000140.1 GCA_020860805.1 Tannerellaceae bacterium
GTATATCATGAAAAAGTTATTTTTAATTTGTTTAATTGCTGTATGTACAGCCAATCTGTATGCCCAATGGAAGCCAGTGGGTGATAAGCTTAAAACTCCCTAGGCTGATCAGGTAGATCCCAATAATGTTTTGCCTGAATATCCCCGTCCTTTGATTGAAAGAACTAAATGGGCTAATTTAAATGGTTTGTGGGAATATACGATTGTACCTAAAGGAAATGTTGAACCTGCCTCATTCCAGGGACAGATATTGGTTCCTTTTGCCATTGAATCTTCTTTGTCCGGTGTACAAAAAGAAGTAGGTGACCAGAATGAACTATGGTATAAAAGAGAATTTACAGTGCCGGCTAACTGGAAGGGGCAGAATATTGTGTTGAATTTTGGCGCGGTAGACTGGAAAGCTGATGTATTTGTAAATGATGTGTTTATCGGTTCACATGTAGGCGGTTTTACTCCATTCTCATTTGACATAACTTCTTATCTGGGTAATAAATCTAAACATAAACTGGTGGTACGCGTATGGGATCCAACTGATAAAGGATATCAACCCCGTGGAAAACAGGTAAATAATCCGGAAGGCATCTGGTATACGCCTGTAACGGGTATCTGGCAGACTGTATGGTTGGAGCCGGTTGCTGCAAATCATGTAACCGCTATCAAAGCAATTCCTAATATTGATAATGGAACATTGGCTGTAACAGTAACAACAGCTCAGAATAAATGTAGTGATATTGTAGAGGTAAAAGTTTTGGATAAAGGTAAAGTAGTTGCTACTGCTAAAGGAATTCAGGGAAAAGAATTGCGACTGGCTGTAAATAATCCTACTTTATGGGATACTGAAAATCCTTATTTGTATGATATGACAGTTTCCGTTTCCTCCAATGGAAAAGTAATTGATGAAGTAAAATCATATACTGCTTTCCGTAAAATATCTACTCAACGAGATGCAAATGGTATTGTACGTATGCAGCTAAATAATAAAAATGTATTCCATTTTGGACCTTTGGATCAAGGTTGGTGGCCTGACGGATTATATACTGCTCCAACGGATGAAGCGCTTGTATATGATATTATCAAGACAAAAGAATGGGGCTACAATATGATTCGTAAACATGTGAAAGTAGAACCGGCTCGCTGGTATACACACTGTGACAGATTAGGTATTTTGGTTTGGCAGGATATGCCAAACGGTGACGGTGGTGGTAATCATTGGGACTGGCCTGTATACAACGGAGGAACAGATGTTAAACGTAGTGCGGAATCAATTGCCAACTATTATCAGGAGTGGCAGGAAATTATGGATTTATGTATCTCTAATCCTTCTGTAGTTGTTTGGGTTCCGTTTAATGAGGCATGGGGACAGTTTGATACTGAAATTGTAGCTGACTGGACCAAAAAATACGATCCGTCACGTTTAGTAAATCCAGCCAGTGGAGGTAATCACCGTCGTTGTGGTGACATCCTTGACTTACATCACTATCCGGGACCTAAAATGTTCCTGTATGATGCAGAGCGGGTAACCGTATTAGGAGAATATGGTGGTATTGGTCTGGCTATGGAAAACCATCTTTGGCAACCGGATAGGAACTGGGGATATGTACAGTATAAAAATGCGGCTGAAGTAACAGCTGAATATGTGAAGTTTGCAAAGGAACTGAAAGATCTGGTAAAGAAAGGATTTTCCGGAGCGGTTTATACACAGACCACCGATGTGGAAGGTGAAGTAAACGGATTAATGACTTACGACCGCAAAAAACTTAAAATCAACGAAGAAGAAGTTCGTAAAATTAACCAGGAAGTAATCCGTGAGTTAAACGATTAATTTGACATAAAATATAATTGTCAATTGAGGCTTTGTGAAAATTATTGTTGCGACTGTCCCGGATTTCCGGGGCAGTCGCCTGTTTTTAATCTAAGTCTTTCTGGAATTCAGAAGGTGATTTTCCATATTGTTTCTGGAAACAGGTCGAAAAGTAAGCCGGTGAGGAGAAGCCTGTCATAAAAGCAATTTCATTGATGCGGAATTCCCCTTTTTGCATGAACTGAACTGCTTTTTTAATCGTGTAATCCGAATAAACTCTACAGGTGAAACTCCTGAAATTCCTTTGACTTTACGGTACAGGCTGGAAGTACTCATGTTCATCTCTTCTGCAATCATGTCTACATTCAGATTCTCATTCGCAATATTTTCGTCGATAAACAGATTTAGTTTTTCAAGGAATAATTCGTCAATTTTAGACAATGCCAGTGAAGCGGATTGTACAAGAGGTTTTTCAACATAGGTACTTTTTAATAAGTCCCTGTTTTTGAGTAAATTTTTGATTTGAGAAATCAGTAACTCCAGAGAAAAAGGTTTTTCTATATAAGCGTCCGCACCCTGATTTAACCCTTTTAAGCGGGATTGTAGATTATGCTGAGCTGTCAGAAGGATAATAGGAATATGACTGAAATGTATATTGTTCTTCACTTCATTACATAATTCATAGCCATCCATCACTGGCATCATAATATCACTAAGAATAATCTGAACAGTTTGCTCCTGTAATAATTCTAACGCTATTTTACCATTTTCAGCTGTTAGTATCCGGAATTCTTCTGATAACTCATTCGCGATAAACCGGCACATGTCCGGTTGATCCTCTACGACCAGAATAGTTGGAATATGGTTAGTCTCACCATGTGCTGATATATTCTCTTTTTGAATTTCTGTTTCCGGTTTGTTCTCCAGTTGTAAAGATTGATTTTATCCCAATGGTAAGGATACAATAAACCGGTTCATACCATCTGTAGTATGTGTATAGGAAATTGTACCTTTGTGAAGATCTATCAAAGATTGAACTAAAGATAGGCCTATACCACTACCCGGCAGGGTTTCATTTTCTTTTAAACGATAGAAAGGGGTAAATATCCTCTCTTTTTGATTCAGGGGAATAAGAACTCCATCATTGGTTACCGTCAATGTAAACTTTGAGTCAGCAATTTTAATTTCTACCCGGATTATTTTTTGAGAATATTTAAGAGCATTGGTGAGAAGGTTACTTGTGATTTTGGCAAATGCTTCTCTATCGATAAATGCCTCTACCGGGTAATCTGGTTTTATAAATTGTAAGTCTTTATCCTTTTCTTCAAAAGACTTATAAAAACGTGTCAGGATATTTTCAGTCCAAAGTAAAACATCTGTTTTGACAAAATTCAGTTGAAAACCTTTGGTTTCTGTGCGCCGGAAGTCTAATAACTGATTACTTAAATCCAGTAACCGCTGTGTATTTTTATTAATAATATTCAGGTAATCCTTTGTTTGTTTACTGCCATCATTGGAA
>JAJBTP010000545.1 GCA_020860805.1 Tannerellaceae bacterium
AAGTAATCCCTTTTAATTAAAGGTATGGAATTAAAAAGAGTTGTAGTAACAGGTCTTGGTGCTATTACTCCACTTGGTAATACCCTTTCGGAAACCTGGGAGGGTCTTATCAATGGGAAGAGTGGCGCAGGACCTATTACTCATTTTGACGCATCTAACTTTAAAACACAATTTGCGTGTGAAGTCAAAGATTTTGACCCTACGCAAATCATGGACCGTAAAGAGGCCCGTAAATGTGACCGTTATACCCTGCTTGGAATTGCTGCAGCCAAAGAAGCGATTGAAGATTCCAACATTGAAAACGATACTATTAATAAAGATAGAGTAGGTGTAATCTTTGCTTCCGGTATCGGTGGTATTCAGACTTTCGAGGATGAAGCCCGTGGATACAGTCCGGAACGTGGACCACGTTTCAACCCTTTCTTTATTCCGAAAATGATATCCGATATTGCCGCAGGGCTTATATCGATGAGATACGGTTACCGGGGTCCTAACTTTGCTACTGTATCAGCCTGTGCTTCTTCTGCGCATGCTATTTCCGATGCTTTTAATTATATCCGTTTGGGTAAAGCTGATGTAATTGTAAGCGGTGGTGCGGAAGCTGCTATTGCTATTGTTGGGGTAGGTGGTTTCAATGCGATGAACGCCTTATCAGTCCGGAATGAATCTCCGGAAACAGCATCACGCCCTTTCAGTGCAAGCCGCGATGGTTTTGTTATGGGTGAAGGAGGTGTTTCCCTGGTTCTGGAAGAAATGGAACATGCTATTGCACGTGGAGCAAAAATATATGCGGAAGTAGTGGGTACCGGCATGTCGGCTGATGCGTATCACCTGACAGCTTCTCATCCGGAAGGATTAGGTGCTAAACTGGTAATGCGTAACGCACTGGAAGATGCGCAGATGAAACCGGAAGAGATTGATTATATTAATGTTCATGGTACTTCTACGCCTGTAGGAGATATTTCGGAAGTAAAAGCAATCCAGGAGGTATTTGGTGAGCATGCCTATAAGTTGAATATCAGTTCAACCAAATCAATGACCGGACACCTTTTAGGAGCTACCGGAGCCTTGGAGGCAATGGCTTGTATCATGGCAATCAAAGAAGGAATTATCCCTCCAACTATCAATCATGAAGAAGGAGATAATGATCCGGAGATTGACTATAATTTGAACTTTACTTTTAACAAGGCGCAGAAAAGGGAAATCAATGCAGCGTTATCGAATACGTTTGGATTCGGTGGTCATAATGCCTGTGTTATTGTTAAGAAATTTGTCAGATAAGTTTAATCGACGTGTTCGCTAAGCTATATACGAAAATAAGGCTTCTTAAATATAAAGGTAAGGAGCCTTATTCTTCTTTATATAAGTTACTTGGGTTTTATCCTGAAAACGTAAACTTATATGAACAGGCTTTCCTGCATAAATCCTCCTCCAAAGAAGGAGATGATGGCAGGTGGCTGAATAATGAGCGCCTTGAGTTTCTGGGAGATGCTATCCTGGATGCAATTGTGGCAGATGTTGTCTATAAACATTTTCAGAACCGTAAGGAAGGGCTCCTTACCAATACCCGTTCCAAAATTGTACAACGCGAGAATCTAAACCGTATTGCAGTAGAATTAGGACTTCATAAAATGGTTGTATACTCAGCCAAACTTAATACACATCATAATCATCTGTACGGGAGTGCTCTTGAAGCACTCATTGGGGCTATCTATCTGGACAAAGGATATGAGGTATGCTATCATTTTGTGGAAGAGTATATTATCAAACGACATACGGATTTGGAACGTATTGCCAAAAAAGAAGTTAACTTTAAATCGGCTTTGATTGAGTGGAGCCAGAAGAATAAACTGGAAATTATATTTGAATTGATTGAATCGTTTATTGATAATGATGGCAATCCTGTATTCCAGACAGCTATTCAGTTAGACGAATATCAGATTGGGGTAGGAATTGGTTATTCCAAAAAAGAATCTCAACAGAATGCTGCTAAAATGGCGATTAAAAAGATCCGGAGTGATAAGGAGTTCCAACAGATAATTGCTGAAATAAAACGTAAAAAACTTGAGGAACTGCAGGATGAAGCACAGTCGGATGATGAAAGTATGAATGAAATTACTGACGCTTCTCTTTCTGTAACGATTGAAGAGGAAGAATAAAACCTTTTTCTGTTTTACCTCCCGAATGAGATATCCATTCGTTTTCCCTGTATAACCAAATCATGATCCGAACGTACCAGCTTTAGTTTTCCTGCTACTTCTGCCAGGGGAATAGGTTCAACCCCATTATTCCGTATACATACCATCTCTCCGAATTGCCGGTTTGCAATTAACTGCGTTGCATGTCCGCCTAACCGTGTAGCTAGGTTTCTGTCGAACGGTGAAGGATTGCCTCCCCGTTGGGTGTATCCCAGTACGGTTTCGCGGGTTTCGATTCCGGTTGCATTTTCAATAGCACGGGCAATGAAGTCTGCCGGCCGTGTTTTGTCTTTAGTCAGAATGCCTTCAGGCTACGACGACGATTGAATAAGGTTTGCCTAAACGGGCTCTTTCCAGGATGGTTTCGTTGATTGTATTCAGGTTATACCCCAGTTCCGGAAGCAGAATAATATCAGCACCTCCTGCCATACCGGCAAACAGGGCAATCCAGCCTGCATGGTGTCCCATGACTTCTACCACCATTACTCTCCTGTGGGAATTGGCAGTGGAATGAAGCCGGTCAATGGCTTCGGTTGCGATATTTACTGCCGTATCAAATCCGAATGTAATATCTGTACCCCAGATATCGTTGTCGATTGTTTTGGGGATGCCTACTATGTTTAATCCGAGCGACGATAACATACTGGCTGTTTTTTGGGTACCGTTTCCCCCGATGCAAACCAGACAATCCAACTCCAGTTCGTCATAATACTGTTTAATGAGTTGGGGTTTATCGGTATCGGATTCGGCGAGCATCTTGCGGAATGGTTTCTCGCGTGAGGTACCCAGAATAGTACCTCCCAGATTTAATATACCGGAAAGGCTTCTTTCGTCCAGTTGCTCAACATCTTTATTAATAAGGCCGGAAAATCCGTTATGAATACCTATTGCCTCCATCCCATAGTGCATGATGGCAGTTTTACCAACTCCCTATATGGTTGCATTAATCCCGGGACAGTCCCCCACCGAAGAACGAATACCAATCTTCATAGTAATGTGAATTATATCTCCAACAAAGATATAAATAAAAAGAGAATGCCTACATTTGCATCCGGTTCAAATGGAAAGTACATGGATATTTTAAATAAATTAGCTTTACCTATTTTTCGCAGTCGCCAGACG
>JAJBTP010000067.1 GCA_020860805.1 Tannerellaceae bacterium
AGGTAATGTATATGCCCAGAAAATTAAAGGAAGTGATACTTGTCTTCCGGTTACTCAGACGGAAGCAGAAAACTTCATGAACAAAAATAAAAGTGCAAAAGTAACTGTTACAGGTGGTGGTTCAGGTGTTGGTATCTCTGCTTTAATGGAAGGGACTACTGATATCGCTATGTCATCCCGTAAAATTAAATTCGATGAAAAAGTTCGCCTGCAGGAAGCTAAAAAAGAAGCCGTAGAAGTTATCATCGCATACGATGCCTTAGCAGTAGTAGTAAATCCGGGAAATAAAGTAAGTCAACTAACCCGTGAACAGTTAGAAGGTATTTTCACAGGTAAAATTACAAACTGGAAAGAAGTGGGAGGTGACGATCTTAAAATAGTAGCTTATTCCCGTGAGACTTCCTCCGGAACCTATGAATTTTTTAAAGAAAGTGTATTGAAAAATAAAAACTATATGAGCAACATCCTGAGTTTACCGGCTACAGGGGCTATTATCCAGAGTGTAAGCCAAACAAAAGGAGCTATCGGATATGTAGGACTTGCATATGTAAATAAAGATGTAAAGTCACTTAAAGTTTCTTACGATGAAGGTAAAACTTATACTGAGCCTTCTATTGAGAATGCTAAAAACGAAACTTACCCCATCGTTCGTCCTCTTTATTATTACTATGAAGCTAAAAACACATCCAATGTTAAACCATTCATTGACTACGTTTTATCTAAAGAAGGACAGGATATTGTAGCTAAAATTGGATTTATTACAGTAAATTAAAAGGCAGAATAAACTGCTCAAAAATAATAGCAATGTGCAATAATTTTTGGATTATTGCACATTTTCTTATTTTATGTGCTATCTTTGAGTGTTTTTACTAAATATATTATTCGATGAATGCATTAACAATTGGTGATTTGAAGGCTCGTATCCCTATTATTCAGGGAGGTATAGGAGTAGGCATTTCACTATCCGGCTTAGCTTCAGCCGTTGCAAATGAAGGAGGGATTGGCGTTATTTCTGCTGCCGGCCTCGGACTTTTATACAAAAAGTTTTCTTCCAATTATACAGAAGCAGGAAATTTAGGTTTAGCACATGAAATCAGAAAAGCACGTGAAAAAGCACGTGGAATCATCGGAGTTAATATTATGGTTGCTCTTTCTGATTTCACCGAACTGGTAAAAACCAGTATCTCAGAAAAAGTAGACATTATTTTCAGTGGAGCAGGTTTACCGCTTGATCTGCCTTCATTTTTACAGAAAGACAGCGTTACCAAACTGGTTCCTATCGTATCCAGTGCAAGGGCTGTACGTATCATTTGTGAAAAATGGAAAAATAATTATGATTATCTACCTGATGCAGTAGTACTGGAAGGTCCTAAAGCCGGAGGACATTTAGGATATAAAGAGAATCAACTGGAAGATGAACATTTCTCGCTGGAAGAACTATTACCACAGGTAGTACAGGAAGTATCTTTCTTTGAAGAGAAATACAATAAGAAAATTCCGGTAATTGCAGCAGGTGGCATCTATTCCGGAGAAGATATTAAACGCATGATTGACTTAGGTGCATCCGGTGTACAATTGGGGACACGCTTTGTAACAACAACTGAGTGTGATGCTTCGGAAGCTTTTAAGAAGAGTTATATTAATGCAGAAGAGAAAGATATAGAAATTATCAAAAGTCCTGTAGGAATGCCTGGACGGGCTATCAGTTGTAGCTTCCTTCAAAAAGTTAAAGATGGTTTAAAGCAACCGAAAGTATGTCCTTTTAAATGCATCAAAACATGTGACATATCCCGTAGTCCTTATTGTATTGTGACAGCACTTTATAATGCCTTTCAAGGAAACTTTGAAAATGGATATGCATTTGCCGGTAGTAATGCATTCAAGGCTGATCGTATTACGTCTGTAAAAGAAACCATCAGTGAACTGATTACCGAATGGCGAACAGCCAGATAAAACGGAACGGATTACATAAAATACTATTAACAAATAAGAAGGAGTATCATAAGATTAAAAATCTTATTCGATACTCCTTCTTATTTTATAAAAATGTTCTTGTTATTAATCCATTGCTTTCAAACTCATATCCAAACTCTTAACAGAATGGGTTAAAGCACCGACAGAGATATAATCTACTCCACACTCTGCATAATCACGCAAAGTTTCAAAAGTAATACCACCGGAAGATTCGGTCTCATATTTATCACCGATGCGTTTAACAGCTTCTTTCGTATCTGCAATATTGAAGTTATCCAACATAATACGGTCAATTCCTCCGGTTTGCATAGCTTCTTCCAACTCATCAAAGTTACGTACCTCAATTTCTATTTTAAGGCTTTTCCCTTTCTCTTTTAAATAATTCTGAGCACGGGTAATTGCCTGTTCTATACCACCGGCAAAATCCACATGATTATCTTTCAACAGAATCATGTCGAATAATCCGATACGATGGTTCACTCCACCACCAATCTTAACAGCTTCCTTTTCTATCATCCGCATGCCTGGCGTAGTTTTACGGGTATCCAACACACGTGTATGCGTACCTTCCAATGCTTTTACATATTTACGGGTAGTTGTTGCAATCCCGCTCATACGTTGCATAACATTAAGTACCAGACGCTCTGTCTGAAGTAAAGATTGAACTTTTCCCTCTACGGTAAAAGCAATATCCCCTTTTTTAACCTCTGCACCATCTTCAATAAAAACCATAATTTTCAATTCCGGATCAAAATAATGGAAAATACGTTTCGCCATTTCAATACCGGCCAGGACTCCGTCTTCTTTGATAATTAACTGGCTTTTACCCATAGCCGTATCAGGGATACAACACAAAGTAGTATGATCTCCGTCTCCTATATCCTCAGCAAAAGCAAGGCGGATTAACTCATCTATTAACTGCTCCATTTAGTTTTATTCTATTCTGATTGATTGAATTAATACTTTTTCACCCTCTACGCGGTACGTTACATTTACTCTGTACTCACCTGTCGAGGTAGGCAATTTAGCTACAAAAAATCCATTATCCTCTTTATCGGCATGATGCACGACTGAAAAACCCGTAGGTCGATTACTTCCGAAAAAGATTGATAAAACAGCTATTGCATCTTTTCCGTTCCCTTTTTTACTTGTTCCGGGAACAGCTATATCAACCTCCTGATCCATAGATGCTGCCAGCGATGCA
The DNA here is from genome assembly GCA_020860805.1 of Tannerellaceae bacterium. GTDB lineage: Bacteria > Bacteroidota > Bacteroidia > Bacteroidales > Tannerellaceae > UBA4116. The sequence goes on from JAJBTP010000067.1 coordinate 3,179, forward strand.
GCATTTCCTTCTTTAAATGCACTGGATATCGATGTAATATCTCCTGCACATAAAGAAAAAGCGAACAGTAGGCATATAAGTGTTAAAACACTTTGTTTCATAGGCTCTTTTTTATAATTCTAACGAG
>JAJBTP010000617.1:0-686 GCA_020860805.1 Tannerellaceae bacterium
CTGTTAAAGTAAAATGAAAAACATCTATTTTCTCTTAGTTTTCTTCCTGTTGTCGCCAGGATTGATTCAGGCACAGACAACTCGTGAAGAGGTGTATGAAACACCGGAAAAGACCGGTGGAGTGTATTATGCATATCCTTCTCAGGATATAGTACCGTTAACCCCTGCTCCCAAAGGATATAAACCATTTTATATCAGTCATCTGGGACGGCATGGTTCCCGTTATTTAATTGGTGACAGCGACTATAAGCGGCCACTGGATGTATTAACGGATGCGTACGAAAATAATGCATTGACACCTCTGGGAATAGATGTTTTAGAACGTTTACAGAAAGTATGGGAAGAAGCTCAATATCATGGGGGAGATCTTTCTCCGTTAGGAGTTCGTGAACAACGGGGGATCGCAGAACGGATGTATACTAATTTTCCTGAGATTTTTACAAATAATACACCTGTTTCAGCCCGTTCGACGATGGTTGTACGCTGTGTACTGAGCATGGATGCTTTCTGTGAACGTTTAAAAGAATTGAACCCAACCTTACAGACAACCCGTGAGGCAAGTAATAAATATGTACGTTATCTGAATCATCATACCAAAGAAGCTATCGATTTTCGTTCTTCTCCAAATACCTGGAGGGAAGAATATTATAAATTTGAAGCAGCGCATGTAAAACCGGACTGATTTA
>JAJBTP010000617.1:696-3302 GCA_020860805.1 Tannerellaceae bacterium
CTTTTTTCAGATCCGGTTTATGTGACCCGCAGGGTGAATCCGGCTAAATTGATGTGGGATTTGTTTGGGGTTGTCGGTGGCATGCAAAACATTGAAACAGAACTTTCTTTCTATGATATTTTTGAGAAAGAAGAATTATTTAACCTGTTTCAATGTGTGAATTATAAAGTGTATGTTGAAGATGCTAATTATGCTTTGAATGGTGGTATTATGATGGAGAATGCTAAACCATTGGTGAAAAATATACTGGATAGCGCCAACGAAGTGATTGCCAATAATGGGAAAGCAGCGACCCTACGTTTTGCGCATGATGGTAATCTGATTCCTTTAGCCATGTTACTTCATATAGAAGGTGCTTACAACAGTGTAGAAGACCCTGCGGATTTTTATAAAGCATTCAGCACTTTTAAAGTAGCCCCGATGGCAGGGAATGTTCAGCTTGTCTTTTTCCGTAAAAACGGTTCCGATGATATTCTGGTGAAATTTTTGTATAACGAAAAAGAGGTAAGAGTACCCCCTATTGATAGTGATATATTACCTTATTACCACTGGAAAGATGTGGAATCGTATTATCAAAGCTGGTTTAATAAGTAAAATAATAAATTTCTCTTAGTAAAATGAACCCAGGGAAGCGGTTCCACAGTGATGTGGGCCGCTTTAATCATTCATAACATAGTAGGATTGACACATTCGAAAAGTTCCTATATACTTGTAATGTAGTTAAGAATTATGGGCCTCCCATTTGTGCCGGTACGTTGGCACTACTGTGCCATCAGCATGGCACTGGTGTGTCAATTATAATGGCATTCCTGTGCCAATAGGATGGCACAAGCTTTTTACAGACGTTGGTATTTCTATGTCATAAAATAGGTAGCGTATAATTTAAATAGTCAAACTATTAAAGGTGGTTATATTTTTTGATGATTAGCAATTTATTGTCTTTTTATAGTGCTATAGATTGCTTTTCCCCATAACTGTCCTAGTTTAGAGGCTCCTTCCTGGTTCGGATGGAGATAGAATGTTTCGGCATTTCCTTCTTCCGGGATGAAATAGTGTGGGTTTTCTTTAAAGAATTCAAACCCTTCTGTATCACCTAAAAAGACCTGATGCGGATAAGTACGGCTATATCTTTTTACCAAGGTTTTAAGTTGAGGATAATAGCTTTCTAAACGTTTTAATCCTTTTTTCAGATACCGGGATGAATTGTATGTATTTTCACTATACCAGACAGGGCGATGAAGTATGATAATACATTCCGGATATAGCCGGAGTAGTTCGTTGATAATGGTTTGCATGTTCCGGTAATAGGTTTTAGGAGAAACCGGAGCTCCGTTAGGACCTTCTATGGCACTATCATTCGTCCCTAACATGATTGAAAATAGTAAAGTTGCCCAGGTATCTTCTGTGAACTTATCGGCGACTTCTTTTACGTTTCCGAATAAAGTGCCGGTTTCCGGTAAGAAATCAACTGTTGTACTTCCGCTAACACCCTGATTGGAATATTTGACTTCACCTATTTCCTGCTGTTGGTGGAGATAGATACTGGCTTTAACCGGAGGTGCATTTTTACGGGGATTTTCTAATTGTACTCCTTGTGTAATACTATTTCCGATATAGATAATATTCAGCCAGTAAGGATGGTTTGATTGTCCGGTTATAGACCCGGACAAGGAGGATAGGAAAATTAAAAGAAAGACTATCTTTTTCATATCCGGTGACTGTTACATGTAATTATCTGAAATAAGATTTATTCCAGGTGTATACTTTCGGATCTTTTTTTAGATAGGGAGTAATACGTTCTCTTTCTTTCTCTGTCAAATAGTAGGGAGTCATATAGGTGGCTGTTAAAGAGGTATTTTCCGGATTCAGGGAATACCGGATTAAATCCATATCTAATCTGTCCAGAATCATTTGTTCTTCAGTTGCAGGCGTATTATCTGCTGTGATAAACCATTTACCTTCAACCGGGGTATATAAATCGGATGAATTTAATGGCTCCCAGTCCGTAGTATAAAAAGCTATACGACTATCTGTAACAGGCCCTTCAACTGTCGTAATCAAACAAATAATATAAGTGTTGTTTACTAATGGTAGTAGTTTCATTTCTATTAAACTACGTTCAGATGTACTGAGTAGTAAATAATCAGGGGTAAGCTGCTCGATGGTAGAATATCCTCCGATCATGTTTCTCAGACGGGCTTCTTTTCCGGAGGAATATAAATCAACTAAATCTTTTCTCCATTCGTTTTCCAGATGAGGTATCAGGCTATCGGGCATGGCAATGAAATAGTTTTCTATTTCCTGTGCCTGTATAGTAAGACAAAGTAAGAAAAATGTGATGATAAGAGAATATTTTTTCATTTGTACTATTTTTCAATTCGTTCAACTGCATACAAATGTACAAGATATTCCCTTATCATAATCTATGATTTATCTGAATGTTTGTATAGCTTCGTTAATCTTTCTACTAAACTTTTACCTCTTCGTCCTCTATTTCCTGAGCATATTCTTTATTGAAGTTGCTGGATGGGTTATAACTACGGATAACTTTACGGATAGTATTATCTGCTTTTAATTCTGGTATGTTCTTTTTGAGTATATAATAG
>JAJBTP010000497.1 GCA_020860805.1 Tannerellaceae bacterium
TTTAATTCATCAATTCTGAAGAAGTCCTGAAGACCGTAATCCAGATTTTCTCATCCCATACCCCATATAAAAGTATAGTTGGATGTAGCAGCTGCCGAGTGAATAGACCATTCGGGAGAAAGTACTGCCTGGTTGTTTTGCATCCAGATATGGCGGGTTTCCTCCGGTTCACCCATAAAGTGGCATACGGATTGGCCTTCCGGTACTTCGAAGTAGAAGTAAGCTTCCATCCGGCGGCTATGGATGTGTGCAGGCATTGTATTCCATACACCTCCGGGAGCCAGTTCGGTCATTCCCATTTGTAGCTGGCAGGTAGGTAATACCTGATTGACAATCATTTTATTGATATTGCGATGGTTAGAAGTATCCAGTGCGCCCATTTCTGCTACTACGGCATTTTCTTTGGTGACTTTTTTATCCGGATAATTCCGGTGTGCCGTCAGTGAATTGAAATAGAATAGGGCAGGGTTAGAATCATCTTTGCTTTCAAAATAAACTTCCCGGTCACCGGAACCCAGGTAAAGAGCTTCTTTATAATCCAGTTCATAGGTCGTATCACCCACTTTTACAATACCAGGTCCACCCCACATTAAACATACCTATTTCCCGGTTACGCAGGAAAATGGGTTGTTTTAACGGGTCAATGGCTTCCAGCTGTAAAGATTCGCCTACCGGCATGGCACCTCCTACAATCATCCGGTCATACATAGAGTAAACCATGTTAACCTCATTGGGAGAAAATACTTTTTCAATCAGGAAATCACGTCTCAGGCGTTTGGTATCGTAGTTTTTTGCATCTTCTGGATGTGCAGCATAGCGTAATTCATAATTTGTCTTCATACTAATTATACGTTTATCTGTTAAAAATCAATCTTTTATTGCTTTATCTGCCGGTACTTCTTTGCCATTCCAGGCTTTCAGATTAGTCCATTCCGTAAAAGGTGCTGACCAGAACGGATCAGTGGGCGGTAGTCCTAAGGGTAAAAGACCGGTTGTACAAAGATACACACTTCCTGTGTTAATATATTCTTCCGACATATTTATTTGCCGGCCGTTAAAACCGACTGTCAGCCAGCCATCCTGGTCAAAATTATCCGGTGAACGAAGTTGGTTTTTAGCACGGCAGTTAGTGCACAGCGTACCTGTGCCGGTTCGATAGTAGGAGGAAGCAAGTGAATAAATGCGGCATGACTTAACACATGAAAAGCTCCAAAGCGATATACGATCGAACGTCCTACTACAGGGAATGTACCTTCCGGAGAGATAAATCGTTCCAACTGTTCCGCATACCGGCTATGTCTTTTTAATTGGATTTCTGTAAAATTTTGTTTATCCAATCCATGTTTGTTCATTATACATATTATATCTGTCAGCATTGGGTGGATAACATAGCTGTTGTAATAATCCTGGTGAAATGCTGCTCCATCTCCGTACAATCCATCTCCTTTGTACCAGTCATCCCGGAACCGGTCTATTCCATATACCAGCCGTTGTATATCAAATTCACCTGTAAATTCCAGCAAAGCAGCTTCTACCATAGAAGCAAATAACAACCAGTTGTTTTCATGTGCTTTAATAACCCGGCTTTTTTCAATGCCTGTATCATATTTTCCTGTCCTTCTTTTCCCAGTTTTCCCCATATCTGTGTAGGAGCCCGTAAAAGCCCCTGTGCAAGGAATGCTGCGTCGACAAGGGGTTGGTAAGGTATATCAAAAACCAGATAATCAGGCGAGGAAGGATCTACTGCATTTTGTAATCCTTTTACAGTTAAGTCAATATAATGATTTCTTATTTTTCCTTCCGGTGTGTCATCCGGACCTAATTCCAGCCAGGGAGCCATTCCACAAACTAATCGTCCTACGGCTTCCAGGTGCGAATAAATACTACGTTGTTGGGAAAGAGATTCATACGGCATATTTTTCTTAAGCGTATGGTTGCTTAGGTTAACCAGTACAGGATCGGCCAGTCTGGTCATGACTTCAACCCAGTATGCCCGGTCTTCTTCTTTCTGAAAATTTTTATTTTCTGCCTGTACTTCCGGAAAAATAAGAACAAGCAGAAAATAGAATATAAGAAACGGATACTTCCTCTTTTTCATTTTCACTTTATGAATTAATCAGCTTTTTGAGACGCATTAAGGCCTCTACATAATAATAGTCTGCATAACTTAATGGCACATCAACTTCACTATTTCCGGGTAAATGTCCGGTTGAGTGCATTAAAATAAAGTTATTATTAGTTCCTGGTTCCGCCAGGTAAGCAGGTGAAGTAAGAGAACGTATCTGCTCTTCGGCAAAGGCATAGTATTTTTTACTATCTGCTGAATTATCCAGTTGGCTCAAATCGAGTAGGGCAGAGGCAATAATAGCAGCAGCGGAGGCATTCCCGGGGAGCGTCTGGAATATCCGGTGCATCAAAATCCCAGTAAGGAACTTTATCTTCCGGCATATTCGGATGATCCATGATTAGAGCAGCTATATTTTTAGCATGTTGTAAATAGTCGGGTCTACCGGTTTCACGTGCCATCATAGTGTATCCGTAAAGCGCCCATGCCTGTCCCCGTGACCACGCAGATTCGTCAGCAAAGCCCTGATGAGTCTGTTTAATATGAGGGATTCCTGTAATGGTATCGTAAGAAATAACGTGATAACAACTATAATCAGGGCGGAAATGATGTTCGAGTGTTTTGTCTGCATGTGAGATAGCAATATCATGATATTTAGAATCTCCTGTTACTTCAGAAGCCCATAACATAAATTCAAGATTCATCATATTATCAATAATTACCGGATATTGCCAGATATGTTTATTGAAATCCCAGGAACGGATCAACCCTACCTCCGGGTTATAACGGGTACTCAAAGAATTAGCTCCGGTTACCATTACATCCACGTAGTCCGGATTTTTAGTTAACCGGTATCCATTCCCATAGCTACAATAAAGCATAAATCCAACATCGTGTGAATAAGTAATGTTTTTTACCTCCTCTACACGTGCCGTATACATCTCAGCATATTTTTTTAATTCCTCTGTAGGAGTATTTTCATAGATATACCATAATTGTCCGGGATAAAATCCACAACACCACCAATGATAATCACTGGTTTCCAGCATACCGTCCGGGCGCGTTGTTTTGGGAAGTTGCCCTTCTTGGTTTTCCAATTCTTTAGCCATTAAAAGACTATGTTCGGTTGACGTTTTAAGTCCTCTTTCAATTACGGAAGAGATAGATTCCTGTTTTGGGCTATCACAATTCGAAAATAGCATAGGTAAAGGAAGGAAACAAAGGAATGTTTTTT
>JAJBTP010000009.1 GCA_020860805.1 Tannerellaceae bacterium
TAGTTAAGGTTTTGGTTAAATTGAAGGGGTGACTTGTGATAAGCCGCCCTTTTTTATTGTAAGCTATACAGATAGCTTATTTCTTCCGCCCACAGGCTATCGTCCGGAGTTTCCAGAATCAATGGTATTTCATCAAACCGGGGATCCGTCATAATAAATTTAAAGGTATCCATCCCCATACAACCTTTGCCGATACTCTCGTGACGGTCTACCCGGGTAGCCAATGCTTTTTTTGAGTCATTAATATGCATTCCTTTGAGATAGTCTATACCAACAATGGTTTCAAATTTATGGAAAGTATCCATAAAAGCCTCCATGGTACAGATGTCATATCCCGAAGCTAATGTATGAGCCGTATCAATACAAACCCCTATCCGGCTTTTATCCTCTACTTTATCAATAATAGCCGCAATCTGTTCAAACTCATGTCCCAGATTGGTACCCTGCCCGGCTGTATTTTCAATCACAGCAATCACTCCGTTAGTTGCTTCCAGTGCCCGGTTTACTCCTTCTGAGATTTTGCCAGGCAGTCATCTATCCCAATTTTATTCAGATGGCTACCAGGATGAAAATTCAAACGGTCAAGCCCTAATTGTTCACAACGCCGCATCTCATCCAGAAATGCATCGAAAGACTTTTGCCATCCCTCTTCCTCCGGATGTCCCAGATTTATCAGAAAGCTGTCGTGCGGTAATATCTGCTTAGGGGTATAACCATATTCCTCACAACGTTCCCGGAAGAGAGCAATACTTTGTTCTTTTAAGGGTTGTGCCTTCCATTGACGTTCATTTTTTGTAAAAAGAGCAAATGCTTTTGCTCCTATTTTATGGGCGTTAAGCGGAGCATTTTCAACTCCTCCTGATGCACTTACGTGCGCTCCTACGTATTTCATTGTTTTTCTATTTTAGCAATTGGTAGCAAGTAATTAGTAGTACACTTGTTTACTCGTTTAGGAAGATAAATTTCTACTAAGTAAGCGTAGCGAACATACTGCTAATTACCAACTCCTCTTCTATTAATCATTTTTCATCTTCTGTTTTACAGCCGTTGAAATGAAATTTGTCATGTGCCTGTTCCGGAGTTACCACGAAATAGACCATATCAGCCCGGGAGCATACTTCGCCGGCCGAATTATAAATTTCACTTTCTATAAAAATGGCATTTCTTTTTTGTTCTTTAATGCGTCCCCGAATCATTAATTCAGGTTCTCCGGTAGAGATACTTTTCATAAATCTGGCATCCAGCCGCGAGGTAACACCGGTAGTCTGTAGTTTCCTTACAACTACCCATCCACCAATTTCATCCATCAGCGTACTTTGTATTCCACCGTGTAACGTATTCAGCCATCCCTGATATATTTCCTGAGGTTTCCAGATGGCAACAATATCCTCACCATCTTCATAAAATTCCATATGTAAACCGGACGGATTAGCTGGCGCACAGGCAAAGCACATATAGCCGTCCAACCCTTCCCAGGGGTTAATGATTTTCTTCATATGCTTCGAATAGTTTCTTTTTACAAAGAAAGTAAAACATCGACAGGAAGGCAAATTTAATACTGCTTATTACATCAAAGAAAGGGCAACTGCTTCGGCACAGCGTTCGCCGTCCATAGCGGCTGAAACGATACCGCCGGCATATCCGGCTCCTTCGCCACAGGGATAAAGACCTCCCAGGGTAACGTGTTGATAGGTTTCCCGATCACGTAGGATGCGAATGGGAGAAGAAGTACGTGTTTCCACACCAATCATGATGGCTTCATTCGTCAGAAAACCTTTGGAACGTTGTCCGAAATGTTTAAAACCGTCACGCAAACGGGAGGTAATAAATTCCGGTAGCCAGAAATGTAACGGTGAGGCCAGCAAACCGGGAGTATAAGATGAAACCGGTAAATCAAAAGAATTTTTCTTTTGTATGAAATCATTCATCCGCTGAGCCGGGGCCGTTTGCTTCATCCCACCATTCAGCCAGGAATGTCTTTCTAATTCTTCCTGGAATTTCATCAAAGCCAGTTCTTTATGAACAGCATATTCCGGAAAATCTTCCGGATGTATCTCTACCACCATACCGGAATTAGCCCATTTCGAGCCCCGGTTAGAGGGCGACATACCATTTACCACGATCTGTTCCGGACCACTGGCAACAGGCACGACAAATCCACCGGGACACATGCAGAAAGAATACACTCCCCTATCCTTTACCTGAGTCACCATACTATATTCGGCTGCCGGAAGATACTCTCCCCGCCCTTCTTTCGTATGATACTGGATTTGATCAATCAGTTCCTGCGGATATTCCAGACGTACTCCTACAGCAATCCCTTTCGCTTCCAAAGCGATATGTTGGGAAGAAAGATAATAATAAACATCCCGGGCAGAATGTCCTGTAGCCAGAATAACCGGACCATGAAATGAAATGCCTCTGTTGGTTTCAATCCCTTCCACCTTACCGTTTCGTATAATCAACCCATCCATCCGGGTTTCAAAATGAACTTCTCCTCCACAGCGGCGGATTTGTTCACGGATATTTTCAATTATTCGGGGCAGTTTATCGGTTCCTATATGTGGATGGGCATCCACCAGAATAGACTCACTGGCTCCATGCTGGCATAATACCTGCAATATTTTCTCTACCGAACCCCGTTTTTTACTACGGGTGTATAATTTACCATCCGAATAGGCTCCGGCACCACCTTCACCAAACGAATAGTTGGATTCTGCATCTACTTTCTGTTCACGGCTGATGGCAGCGATATCCTTCCGCCGGGCATGTACATCTTTACCTCTCTCTACTACTACCGGGCGCAAACCTAACTCAATCAAACGCAGGGCAGCAAACAGACCACCCGGTCCGGCACCTACTACAATTACACTTTTTGCCCGGGAAACATCCTGATAGGGAATAGTTTCAAAAAATGGATTTTCCGGCTCTTCATTAATAAAAACCTCGACTTTCAGATTGATAAAAATGGTACGCTGGCGGGCATCAATGGAACGTTTTAATACCCGGATGGCTTTAATTGAAGGTATATTTTCGCCGGTCTCACGGCTTACAACCTGTTTTAAAGATTGCTCGTTGGCTGCCTGTTGGGGCAATATACGTAGTTGTAACGTTTTAATCATTTGTTGTTATTTATTTTTTCCTTTCCCGGATAAATCAACCGAATAGTTGGCGGAATGCCTCTTCTACCTTTTTCACCTGTACAATTTTTATACGACAGGAAGAAGTATCAAATCCTTTCAGATTATTATAAGGAATAATAATAGTAGAAAATCCCAATTTCTCTGCCTCCGAAA